>CAMDFE010000049.1 GCA_945897395.1 Chryseobacterium gleum
GTTTGGTGTGAAACTGTTGGGTACAAACAGGGTGAATTCACACTTTTCATAAACAATCTCAATTGTTTCAGTTAGAGTTCCACAATAATTCGTTGACGTTAGAGTGTATGTGCCTGTTACAGTAGGAATAATTGATGTACTTGTTTCAGATGTACTCCAACTGTATGTTTCAGCTAGATTTTCACCGGCGTTAAGCGTTATTGGAAGGTCAGAGCAGCGAGTGATAGAATCAGGCAGCACATCCATTGGAGCGTAGTCCATGAAGACGTCAATACTATCAAGAGAAATACAAACACCATCATTAACCACTACACTATAATTACCAGGAGAGGTAACACCTAGAATCGTCGCAAAACTGCTTGTGCTCCATGTGCCAGGAGCTCCTGCATTTAAACTTAAAAGAGTTCCTTCACAAATGGTGGTGTCGTTCCCTAAGTCAACAATGGGAGGGAATTGAAAGGTGATATTCACGGTGTCGGCGCTTATACAGCCGAGTGTATTGAGGCTCTGTGAATAGAGGCCTGACGAGGTTGTCGTAATCTGATTAGAAATTACACTGGTGTTCCAAAGACCTGTTGAATTCGAATTTATTGTTGCGGTTTCTCCAATGCAAAGAAATTGATCTTGTCCAAGATATACCGCTGGTGCAGAAATTTCATACGCGATAATACTTTCTGCTGTTGAGCAAAAATCGTTGAACAGCAAGACGGAATAATTGCCGCCAGAGGTAATAGGTAAAGTGGATGCTGTCGAGCCGTCAAGGTTCCAACTGAATGCTGTTGCGTTTGACAAGGGGTCGAGAGTAATAATCTGTCCTGTGCAGAAATAAACACTGTCGGACCAAGTTGCAATTGGATATAGTAATTCAGAAATGATGATCGCGTCGTTCACACTACAGATGCCATTGAAAGCGGTGAATGTATAGGTTCCAGCTCCAGAAATTGTTGGAGCCGTTGTAGTTTGTCCGCTGGTTATTGAGCCTGTATTAGTTGTCCAGATCATGTTGGTATATGCACCGGAAACTTGAGCGTTGAGTGTTAAAACGCTGTTGTCGCAAACAACGGAATCGGCAGGAACGTTTATAATCGGATAGGTCACCGTTGTTGCTAAAACGGAATATTGATGAGGTATTCCGCACAGGTCAGAATACGAAATGGTGAATGTGGTGTCTGAGGACAATATGGCATTGATGGTTGCTGCATTTGGATTGTCGATGATGCCAGCGGGTTCCCACTGAATATTTGATGCAGCATTTGCAGGTGCGTTCAAAGTTAAAATACTGCCTTCACATATTGGTTGAGGCGGAACCAAAGGGTTTACGCTGCTTGGAAGACAAACCGTTTGTAAATTATTTAACCCTCCTGTGCTTCCTGCAAAACCATAGTAAACAATTGGGTTTCCTAAGAATATACTGTTGACCATGTCAATGGTTGCACTTAATCGTAGGCTGCAATCGAAGTAGCAACTGAAAATCATTGTTGGAGCATTCCATACCATGCGCACTTGGTGGCTAGTATTGTCCTCAATATTAGCATTTGTTGCATTGGCTTGAACGGGTCCAGCGAGGTTGTTCGCGGAGCCATGGTTAACAACACCGTTTTTCATGAAAGCAATGTGATCGTACCACGGGTCTGAGTTTGGACTTGCATTTTGGTAAGAATCAAACTCGACAGCGAATCCAGTAGGCAAGCCTTCGAATCCCATTCCTCCACCACCAATTCCTAAAACGTTGGTTCCGGCTGGCTGAAGGATGAAACAATTCCCGTCAGCCCCTCCATCGTTTGCTCCGAAACTCATTGTGAAATTTAAGTCAAAGCTCTGCGTTAAATTTATGGTTGAAGTAGACCAAACCGAGCCGTTTTGGGTATTGAAGGCAGGGGTAAGTGTGAAGCAATTCCCACCAGTCGAAAAGGCGCTGCCATTTGTAACAAACTGTCCGAAGGTAGTTATAGTGAAAAGTACAAAAACAAATACAGCAAGTGTAAATCGCATTTCACGAAAGTACGATGTTTTTAGAATAATAAAAAAAAGCCCTCTATTGAGGGCTTTATAAAGTGGGAATTACTGGGTTCGAACCAGTGACCCTCTGCTTGTAAGGCAGATGCTCTGAACCAGCTGAGCTAAACTCCCTTCCGTTTTCAGGATTGCAAATATAGATAGTGAATCTGATTCTCCAAAAAAAATTATACGTTTTCTTCCGATTCGTCTTCAGCGGAAGCTTCAGAAGTATCGAAATCAAGCATATCACGACTTTTTAAAAGTCCATACCAGCTAAATAATTTCTTGATATCGCTATCGTAAACACGATCCTCATCAAAGTCAGGAAGAACTTTTCTGAATTCTTCGCGCAACGCTGAGCCAGACAAACTGCTTGAAGGACCTTCAGCTTCCGCATAAACATTTCTCATGTTTAAAAGCACTTGCTTCAACGACACATCTTCCTCATGGGTGAACATGCTAATGTCGGCCAAAGTGCTTACACGCTGTGTGCTTAGGATTGGCTGACGTTTTCCGTCGACTAAAGATTCTGCTACTACAGCAACTTTACCTGCCGACACCACTTTGAACAATCCGGATTTTCCAGATACTGAAATAATTTTTTCTAACTCTGTTGCCATACTTATTTTTTTGAATGGAGGCAAATCTAATCAGTTCGAATAGAAAATTATCAATTCGATGTATAATTTTTCTCTCTAACTTGGCCTCATGAATGCAAACATTCTTATTCTTTATGCCGGAGGGACCATTGGTATGTGGGAAGATTCCGCAACTGGCACCCTTGTTCCACTTGATCTTAAAGATTTAAATAAGTACCTTCCCGAGATTCAAGGGTTGAACGTTACCTATGAAGGAATTTCTCTGAAAACGCCCATTGATAGCGCTGAATTAACACCAACTGTTTGGACTGAATTGGTTGAAATCATTGAAACCAACTATGCGTCGTTCGATGGTTTTGTTATCCTCCACGGCACAGATACAATGGCCTACACCGCTTCGGCTTTGAGTTTTATGATTCAGGGTTTGAATAAGCCAATTATTCTAACCGGATCGCAATTACCACTGGGAAGACTTCGCACAGATGGAAGAGAAAATTTTATTACAGCTATAGAAATTGCTTCGACAAGAAAAAACGATGAGCCGATGGTGCAAGAAGTGGCCATTTGTTTTGGAGAACGTCTCATGCGTGGCAATCGCAGCTGGAAAGCAAACACAGAAATCTTTGACGCGTTCGACTCTCCGAATTATGACAACCTGGCTACCATTGGAACACATATTATTTTCAATGAGCAAATTCTTTTTCGTTCTAATAGACCGTTGACCTTTGCAAAAGAAATGACGGAAGGTGTTGGTGTGTTGAAATTATATCCTGGTATTCTTCCTTCTTCTATTTCATACGCATTGGCTCGTCCGAATATGAAGGTTTGCATTATTGAGTCCTTCGGTGCAGGGAATGTCCCTCGCAATGAAGAGTTTTTAAGTGTGTTCAGGGAAGCCGTTGAATGGGGTGTTTCAATAATCAACATTTCTCAATGCAGAAGGGGAAGAGTAGATGAGCGACTATATAAAACTGGAAAGGCCTTCGCGGAAGTTGGGGCTATTTTCGGAAATGACCTGACTTTTGAAGCTGCCATTACCAAGAGTATGTTCTTGTTGGCACAAGGATTATCTGGAGACGATTTCCGTAAGGCACTGCTGGAAAATATGGCAGGTGAGTTAAGTGAAAATTAATCCAACGAAAACAATCGCTTCGCGTTCGCTGTGGTTAGTGTTGCAATCTCGTCGAAAGACTGTCCCAACGATTTCGCAATAAATTCAACCGTGTGAGAAATGAACGCAGGTTCATTTCTCTTTCCTCGATGGGGCAATGGAGAGAGGTACGGCGCATCTGTTTCAACCACGAGTTTGTCCAAAGGAATTTTTTGAATACTTCCATCTTGATTTTTTTTGTAAGTGGAAGTAACCCCAATTACGAAATAGAAATTGTGGTACGATGAAATTTTTCGAATTTCATTTTCACTTCCGGTGAAGCAATGAAAGACTCCGCGCAGCTCAGGACTGTCATGCTCATCGAGGCATTCAAAAATCTCTTTGAAAGATTCTCGAGCATGAATAATCAAGGGCAGGTCAAATTCTTTGGCCCAATTAATTTGTTCGATAAATGATTTTTTTTGATTCTCAAGATTGTCTTGCTTCCAATGTAGGTCTATCCCAGTTTCACCAATGCCAATAGGCTTTACAATAGGAATAAGCGCTTTCATTCGACCTAAAACTTCTTCGAAGTCTTCGTTAACATCACAAGGGTGTAAGCCAATCATACTGTAAAAAAATGACGGATACTGCTCGCATAGCTTGAGCATAGGAGCAATGCTAGCTTCATCTATATTCGGAAGGAAAACCTTTTGTACTTCAAAAGATTTCGCACGTTCAACGACTTCATTCAGATCTTCCTGAAAAACGTCCAAATAAACGTGGCTGTGTGTATCAATTATCATTTCACAAAAGTAGTGAGTTCCTTTTGAATGTATCTTGCACCCGAAATGAATTCTAGGGCAAAAATTTTAGTGATTCGATTCAGCAGTATCGGAGATATTGTTCTGACATCCCCTGTATATCGAATCCTACAAGAGCAACTCCCGCATGGCGCGGAAGTACATTTGCTTACCCAAAGTCGCTTTGCTTTTGTTCAAGAAGCAAACCCGCTTGTAAATAAGATATGGGCAGTAGAGAAAAGTGGGATGGAAGTTTTAAACGAGCTGAAGGATGAGAATTTCGATTACATCATAGACCTACAGAATAGCCTCCGCTCAAGGAGTATTCGGAAAAAGTTGGCAGTGCTTTCTTTCCAAGTAAACAAACAGAACTTGCGGAAGTGGATTCAAATTAACCTAGGTCTCTGGAAAGGTTCTGTTGGACATATTGTTGATCGCTATCTCAGTACTCTTAAAACGTTTAAAATTTCTAATGACGGAAAGGGATTGGATTATTTCATTCCTTCAACAACGAAATCCATCGAAGATTTACTTCCATCTGATTTCATTGAAAACAAATACACGGTTATCGCTACAGGCGGCGCACATGAGGGAAAACTTTGGAGTGAAGAAAATTGGACAGAACTCTCTGAAAAATTTCATGATGAAAGAATTATATGGATAGGTGGAAAGGAGGACTCAACTCAATTGAATCATTCCCCACTTCATCTCGATTTAATTGGAAAGTGTACCGTTCATGAAAGTGCTCGAATTCTAGAACATTCGAAAGCTGTGATTTGTGGAGACACCGGAATGATGCATATTGCATCTGCATTTAAGAAAGATATTATTGTTTTGTGGGGATGCACTACTCCAGAATTGGGAATGGGAGTTTACAGACCTCAGCCGAATGAAGGAGAGCATATGCATTCAGTGTATCTAAAGGCGAAACGAAAAGGACGACCATGTTCGAAGCTTGGAAATTATTGCAAATACGGTATGCACAACAAGTGTATAGACGTCATTCATGTGAATCATGTTGTAGAAGCATTTAATAAATTGAAAAACAAATGGCAATGAAAACAGTATCACCAAAGGAAACGCTAACGATAGCTACGCATTTCGTACTTCCTGAAAACACCAACACGTTGGGAAATCTTATGGGGGGACAACTCCTGAATTGGTTAGACATTGCATCTGCAATATCAGCTCATCGGCTTTGCAAAAGAGTAGTGGTTACCGCAGCAGTGAACAACGTGTCGTTTCAACATCCCATTAAGTTGGGAGACATTGTTATCATTGAAGCGAAAGTCTCAAGAAGTTTTGCTACTTCCATGGAAGTGTTCATGGATATTTATGTTGAACACCACACCACAGGCGAGAAGATCAAATGCAATGAAGCTATCTATACGTTTGTTGCTGTCGATCAAATGGGAAGTCCTATTCACGTTCCTGAATTACTTCCCGATACGAAGGAAGAGAAACTACGATTTGAAGGTGCCTTAAGAAGACGTCAACTACGTTTGATTTTAGCAGGAAAAATGAAGCCTGAAGACGCTAGTGAATTAAAGGCATTGTTTGCGTAATGGATACAGTAAAAGCGCTTCATATCATTTTTGTTGTAACCTGGTTCGCGGGTTTGTTCTACATATTCAGGTTATTCGTTTATCATGCAGAAGCACAAGAAACAAAGGAAGAGCTCGAGCGCGAAATTCTCATCAAGCAATACAAAATTATGGAGTGGCGCTTGTGGTACATCATCACATGGCCAAGCGCGATTCTAACACTCATTTGGGGCGTTGCGCTTTTGTATTTCAACCCATCATACCTCTCTCAGCCGTGGATGCTTCTTAAGTTATTCTTCGTGGCTTGTTTGTATGCGTATCAAATTTGGGGACAACGAATTTTCAAGAACTTATACGAAGACAGAAGAACGTACAAAGCTTATCACATGCGCATGCTCAATGAAGTGAGCACTTTGGTTTTAATAGCGGTCGTGTTTTTAGTTGTTCGCAAAGATGAACTCAGCTGGGTGTGGGGAGTATTAAGTATTCTTGGAATTGGATTGATTTTAACATTCGCCGTTCGCGCGTATGCTAATTACCGTAAAGGCAGAAACTCTTAATTACGAAAAAAGTATTTTCATATCTTTATAAAAAATCAACACAACATGAATAGAGTTTTGTTCCTTTTATTTGTCGCTTTTCAAATGTTAAGTATTCAATCTATTGGTCAGAAAAAAAGTCTACCCGAATGGTTGGATGCAGAAAAGAAGAACGAAAAGTTAGTTTATGTGAATGGAGTTACCATTGCAAATAACACCGATGCTGAAATGCCAACACGCATTACAGTTGAGCTTATAGGATCAGAGTCTAAAAAAGCCACGTTTGACACCTTCAGCGACAGAGGAAATTTTGAATTTTTCTTGCGCCCGAATGCCATCTATCATATCTCTTTTGAAAAAGATGGATACTTAACAAAAATGCTAGAGGTTGTTACAGACAATATACCCGATAAAGATTGGAAGGTTGGTTTTGTTTTGGAGTTGCAAGTTTCTATGGAAATATCGGTTGAAGGGTTTAGTGAAGAACTACAATCGGCTCCATACGCTCGTTGCATGTACAGTTCTAAAACAAGAAAAATTGATTTTGATAAGGTCTTTTCAAAAGAGTCAAAGGCTGCCTGGGAAAATGAACGGATTCGTTGTTTAAAGAAATAATCTAAAGGGCGTAATGCCCTTTTATTTTTTCTAATAAGACATACGACAACTTGAAATAGCTTTCGTTTGTCCATCCCGCAACATGAGGTGTAATCAACACATTTGGATAAGTCAAAAGCTTTTCAAACAAGCGGTTTTCATTCAATCCTTCCAAAGAATATTTTTCGAAGGGAAGAACATCTAATGCTGCGTGACTCACAATTCCCGCGTCGAGTGCATTCATTAAATCAGTTGCATTCACATGTCCGCCACGAGAGGTATTCATGAAAACAATTGGCTTTTTAAATGAATGGAAGAAGGTCGCATTGGCATATTCATTCGTCTCTTCGCTAAGTGGTAAATGGAGACTAACAATATCTGCAGTGTCGTAAATTTCCTGAAGCGTGACCCGAGTGGCGATTGCACCAAATGAACGTTCGGTGTACTTATCGAATTCAATGACCTGAGCTTCAAATCCGCTTATTTTTTTTGCAACACTTTGTCCCATGTGGCCATAGCCAATGAGAGCAATGGTTTTTCCTTTGAGTTCAAACCCGCGATGTTCTTCGCGGAGCCATTCTTTTCGTCGAACACTTGCATTCGCTAGATGAATATTGTTGGCTAGGCAAAGGAGCATTCCTACGACATGTTCTCCCACGGCATCGCTGTTTCCTTCGGGAGAAGAGAATACTTTGACACTACGATCTGCACAACAACCAAGATTAATGATTTCTAGCCCAGATCCACTTCGAGCAATGAATTCCAAATTCGTTCCAGCTTCAATCAATTGTTGATCGAATGCAATTCGACTTCGGAGCACAATTCCGTGGTATTCAGAAATGCTCTTCAATAATTCATCATATAAAATAGAATAGTTGAACTCACATTCGAATCCCAACTCATTTAATTTTTCAGCAAGAACAGGATGAACAGTTTCTAGGAAGAGAATTCGCTTTCCCATTAGAATAGGCTATGGGGTAAGGACGTGAAATGCGTGAGAAAATAATGTCCAACACTGAAATAAATAATAAGTCCCACGATGTCATTCGCAGTTGTAACGAAAGGGCCGGTAGCCAAGGCAGGATCAATTTTTAGTTTGTCTAACATAAGTGGAAAGAAGGTGCCACTTAAACTCGCGAAAATGATAACACAGAACAACGCAAGTGATACCGTTAGACTGAGTAATAATTCGAAGTGAAACAGTTGGCTAGCTAAAAATATAAGAGCGCTACATACAGCGGCATTCAGCAATCCAACCCCAAATTCTTTAACTAATTTTTGCCAAACCGTTTCGTCAAATGCACTCTGATTCGCTAAAGCTCGAACAACAAGTGCGGCAGATTGAACCCCAACGTTTCCTCCGGTTGCGGCAATAAGTGGCATGAATACAGCCATGGCCGGATATTCAGTTATGTCGAATACTCCAATGATATAAGCGCCACTCATACCGCCTATCATTCCAATCAAGAGCCACGGAAGTCTCGCTCGGGTGAGTGTCCAAATGCTATCACTCGATTCAACATCTTCAGAGATACCGCTCGCCAACTGGTAGTCACGATCGGAAACCTCTTGCATTAAATCCACTACATCGTCGATGGTAATTCGACCAACTAATTTTTTTTCTTCGTCTAAAACAGGCAATACAACTAAGTCGTATTTTTTCATAATGCGCATCACTTCTTCAACAGGCGTATTCACATCTACAGACCGAACTTTTGATTCTTTATATAAATCCTTCAGCGTAGCTCTCATGCTTGCGGAAGCGAAAATGAGTGCCTTCATACTTAAGATCCCTAACATGTGATCGTTTTCATCGATGACATAAATAGAGTAGATGTTGTCGATGTATTCGGCTTGTTTGCGCATTTCTCGAATAGCTTGAGCCACTGTCCAGTCCTCATGCACAGTAACCATCTCAACGGCCATAATTGCTCCAGCGGTACCTTCCTCATAGGTCATGAGGTCCATAATGTCGCTGGCCTGCTCTTCATCTTCAAGAAGGGCTATGACCTCTTCTTGTTTCTTTTCGCTCAATCCAGCCAATACGTCGGCAGCATCATCAGAGTCAATGTTTTCAATTAACTCTTCTG
>CAMDFE010000050.1 GCA_945897395.1 Chryseobacterium gleum
AGAACCTGATTTCTGCACGTGGGGAAAAGGTATTGCAAACGGATTTTCTTTCTGCGCCCTTACGGGCAAAAAGGAGATTATGGAGTACGGCGGTATTCGCAGAAAAGGCGAGCCGAAAGTATTTTTAGTAAGCACCACACACGGAGGCGAGACACACGGAATAGCTGCTGCTTTAGCCACTATTGACGTGTTTGAAAACAATCCAGTTATTCAGCACAACCATGCCATAGGAGATTACTTCATGAATGGTGTGAAAGGAATTTTATCTCGAAGAAAATTAGAAGATTATTTCGCGTTTACCGGTTTCAATTGGTGTGTTGGATTGGTGGTGAAGAACCAAAAGAAGGAACCGTGTTTGTTTTACAGAACACTATTTATGCAGGAAATGATACAACGTGGAGTTCTTTATCAAGGAATTTTATCGCCATGTTTCTCGCACACACAAGACGATATTGATTTCATGTTGGCCGCTTTCGATGAAAGTTGTGAAGTGTTTGAACGCGCATTGGAAGACGGCGTAGAGAATTATTTAGTGGGTGATGAAATTAAGCCTGTCTTCAGAAAAATAAACTAAGATGGAACCACTTCGAACAACAGACGCAACGCAAATCGACTTCAAGAAAAAGTTCGATTTAACAGATAAAGTCATTGTTATCACAGGTGCTTGCGGATTGGTGGGAAGAGCCTTCTGCGAGGCCGTTGCGCAATTCGGAGGAGTGGTTGTTGCAGCTGATATTGAACTAGCGAGCCCAGTTCAATTTGCGAGTGAACTTGCTGCACGCAACAATACAAAAGCATTGGGATTTGTTTTAGATGTCGCCAACAGATCTTCTGTTGAAGCGTTGAAAGAAAGTGTACTTTCTTCATTCGGAAGAATAGACGGATTGGTGAACGCACATCAGAATAAAACGCATTTAAAATTCGAACCCTTCGAAAGTGTTTCCGATGAAAATTGGGATACCGTTGTTGATGTTAATTTGAAAGGCACGTTTTTAATGTGTCAAATTATCGGCTGCCACATGGCAGAGAGCGGCGGCGGAAGCGTAGTAAATATTCCTTCCACATACAGCGTCGTTGCACCGAATCAGAATTTATACAAGGGAACATCCCTAGGTTGTCCCGCCGCCTATAGCGCCTCGAAAGGCGGTATTGACGCACTTTCTAGATACCTTGCTTCTTATTGGGCTACGAAGAAAGTGCGTGTAAACATGATTACTCCGCACGGCGTGTGGAACAATCATGAAGTGCAATTCGAAGAAAATTTCGCGCGCTTCTCTCCAATGGAAAGATTGAGTTACAATCATGAAGTGGCAAGCGCGCTCATTTATTTACTCAGCGATGCCTCGTCGTATGTAACAGGCGACAACATGAAAGTGGAAGGCGGTTGGACCGTTTGGTGATATGCAGGAAAAACTAGCCACATATTTTGAAAAGCTTTGGCCCATTTGTCGAAGCATAACTGGAAACGGATTGCGCGAATCGTTTCGCATTCTGCAAGAAATTGTTCCGTTTGAATTAACAGAAGTTCCAACAGGTACACGAGTGCACGATTGGGAAATTCCGAAAGAATGGAACATTCAAGATGCATTTATTCTTACCCCCGATGGAAGGAAAGTTGCAGATTTCAAATTGAATAATTTGCACGTGTTGAACTATTCAACTCCTGTGGATATGGAAGTCACTCACGAAGAACTTTCGAAACACATTTTCACCCTTCCAGAACAGCCAACAGCAATTCCTTATGTGACTTCGTATTACGAAGAGAAGTGGGGATTCTGCCTTTCGCACAACGAATGGAATTCACTTCCGAAAGAAGGAAACTACCGCGTGGTTATTCAATCGGAATTAACTCAAGGTAGCCTTACTTATGGAGAAGCAATATTGAAGGGCGATTCAGAAAAAGAAATTCTTTTTTATTCTTATTTGTGTCATCCGAGCATGGCGAACAACGAGCTCAGCGGACCTTTGGTCTTAGCCATGCTCTATGAGAAGCTCGCTGCCCTTCCACAAAGAAAATATACCTATCGATTTGTCTTGGCTCCTGAAACCATTGGTTCCATTGCATACTTATCGAAGAACGGACAAGCGTTGAAAGAAAAGCTAGAAGCAGGATGGGTTTTGACGTGTTGCGGCGATGCTGGGAAAATTCATTACAAGAATTCGAGAAAAGGTAATGCGCTTGTTGATCGCATTAGCAAACACATTTTGAATCAGCTTCCACTTCAATGGAACGATTTAGAATTTTCTGTGGGAGGAAGCGATGAGCGTCAGTTTTGCTCTCCCGGATATAATCTTCCGATAGGCTCGTTCATGCGCACGCCTTATCAGCGTTATGCCCAATACCACACATCTTTGGACAACCGCGATTTCATTTCCATTCCAGCTATGGAGGAGGGGGTAGAAATTTTATTCCAAATGGTGTTGGCTCTAGAAATTAACGAAACTTACGAAGCCGTTGTTCAATACGGAGAACCTCAATTGGGAAAGCGAGGACTTTATCCGAGTTCGAACATGCCGAACACAGACCAGCGACAAATGGTGCACAACATGATGCACCTCATCAACTGGTCAGACGGTGAACATGATTTGTTAAGCATAGCCGATAAAAAGGGAACCGCTATGTTTTATTTTGCTCCTTTGGCTAAACTTTGCGAAGAGAAGGGTGTTCTAAGAAGGAAATAACCCAATTGAATTGTACATTCGCATCTTAAATTTTTTAAAATGAAATCATTAGTAGAAGCTTTTCCAACACATTTGAAAGAAGCCTTGGCAATAGGTCAAAGCGCCACATTCACAAACACCGACAAACAATTTGAGAATATTGTCATCTCTGGTTTAGGAGGTTCAGGTATCGGCGGAAAGATTGTTTCTCAATTGGTAGCAGACGATTGCTGCCTGCCTATTATTTGTACGAACGACTACGTTCTTCCTGCATTCGTAGGCCCTAAGACATTGGTTATTATTTCGAGCTACAGCGGCGAAACAGAAGAAACTGTTGCAGCATACAACGAAGCAAAAGCGAAAGGAGCTACCATTTCTTGCATCACTAGTGGTGGTAGAATCGCAGCAGCAGCGATAGCAGACGGATACAACTGCATTATTATTCCTGGTGGAAAACCTCCAAGAAGTATGTTTGGATACAGCTCTGTTCAAGTGTTATTTACCTTGAAAGCTTACAAATTGTACAACGGAAATTTCGAGGCGGAAATCCGCAATTCAATCGATTTGATTCACGCTGAAATCGCGAACATTCGCACCGAGACAAAATCAATCGCAGAGAAAATTGTTTCTCGCATTCCAGTTTTATACAGCGAAGCGAGCTACGAAGGAGTTGCTATTCGTTGGAGACAACAAATTAACGAGAACTCGAAAATGCTTTGCTGGCACCACGTTTTCCCTGAAATGAATCACAACGAATTGGTGGGTTGGACAGGCGGAGACAACCGCGTTGCTGTGTTAATGCTTCGCACGGAAGACGATCACCAACGCTCACAAATTCGCATGGACATCTGTAAGAAATTAATGGGTGAAAAGTGTGATACAATTATTGAAATCCACGCGAAAGGTTCAAGTAGACTTGAAAGAGCGTATTACTTAATTCACTTAGGAGATTGGTTAACGATTGATCTTGCAGAATTGCGTAACGAAGATGCCACAGCTATTCCAGCAATTATTTTCTTGAAAAACGAGCTTTCGAAAATATGAGTAAACCCGTTGTTTCCTTCAGAGATTTAGGTCTTGCACCTTACAAGGAAACATGGGATTTTCAGGAAGAACTGTTTGAACGAAATGTTCAACGAAAACTACAAAACAGATCAGAAGGAAAAGCCGACGGAGAGGGAACAGATGATGTTCTTCTCTTCGTTGAGCATCCGCATGTATATACGTTAGGAAAAAGCGGCGACTCTTTTCACTTGCTCGTTTCCGAAGAGAAACTAAAAGAGATTGGGGCAACGTATTATCCCATCAACAGAGGCGGAGACATTACCTATCACGGTCCCGGGCAAATAGTGGGATATCCGCTTTTAGACCTCGAGCATTTCTTCACAGACATTCACAAGTACATGCGTTACTTGGAAGAGGCCATTATTCGCACCATTGCGCATTACGGAATTGTGGGTGGAAGAATAGACGGCCTAACCGGTGTGTGGCTAGATATCGATGACCCGCAAAAAGCTCGCAAAATTGCAGCGCTCGGAGTGAAGTGCAGTCGGTGGTTAACCATGCACGGATTCGCGTTCAACGTGAATACAGATTTGAATTACTTCAACCACATTGTCCCTTGCGGAATTACAGATAAAAAAGTAACCAGCCTTTCAAACGAATTAGGACATGAAATGGACATGGATGAAGTGAAAAGAATTCTTCTTCAAGAATTAGCAGATGTATTTCAATTCGAAATACAAATTCAACAATAAGTATTAAAATTTCAAAGTGAATATCGTACGCTCAAGGGCAGCGCTTTTCGTATTCAAAACCTTACATTTGTAGTATGGAATCATTTATCTCTGCATTTTCGACCGTGCAAGGTTGGATAGACTTGTTGACCTTGGTCATTATGGAAATTGTCTTGGGTATAGACAACATCATTTTCATTGCAATTGTAACTGGATTTTTATCGTCTAAATCAGATCAAACAAAAGCGCGGAGAATTGGACTTTCATTCGCTCTTATTTTTAGAATTGGATTGTTGTTCACGCTTTCCTATTTGGCGCATTTACAAGAACCATTTTTCACCCTGGGCGGCTATGATGTTTCAGGAAGAGGCATAGTATTGTTAGCGGGAGGATTGTTCTTAATCATTAAAACCGTCAATGAAATTCGACATAAGTTTTTAATAGCAGACAATGAAGAATCTGAAAAATCGCGAAAGATCAACTTGTTTCAAGCCATTATTCAAATCACCATTATCGACATTGTCTTTTCATTCGATTCAATAATAACAGCTGTGGGTTTGGTAGAGCACGTGCCAATTATGGTTGTAGCAGTGGTCATTGCGATGTTTGTTATGTTGGCATTCGCACCTTATGTGAGTGCATTCATTGAGAAATATCCAACGTTGAAAATGTTGGCGCTTGTTTTCTTAATTGTTATCGGATTGAATTTAGTTGCTGAAGCTTGCGAAAGCGCTCATTTGATTCATATTCCAGAATACGTCAACATGAAAATGTATTCCTATGTTGCCTTCGCTTTCGCTATTATTGTTGAGTTGTTAAACATTCGATTGCACCACGTTAAAGAGCGCAAGAGTAATTCATGATTATCATTGAAAACACACTCGTAAGCGAGGATTTATTCGAAGAACATTTTGTTTGTGATCTTTCTGCGTGTAAAGGAGTTTGTTGTGTGGAAGGAGACAGCGGTGCTCCTATTGGCGAAGACGAAATTCCAATTTTTGAACAAGAGTGGGAAAGCGCAAAAGCCTATATGGTTCCGGAAGGAATAGCAGCTATTGAACGCGAAGGACTTTATCAAGTAGACGAAGACGGAGACATTGTTACCACGCTGGTTTCAGAGAAAGGTGCTTGTTCTTTTGTTCATTACAGCAAAGACGGAACAGCATTGTGCGCGTTGGAAACTGCATACAAGGCGGGTGAATCGAAATTCAGAAAACCGATTTCGTGTCATCTATACCCAATTCGTTTAACGAAGTTGGCAGATTATATCGGTTTGAATTATCACCGATGGCCCATATGTGCGCCAGCTTGTGAGTGCGGATCGAAGTTGCAAGTGCCAGTGTACAGATTTTTAAAAGATGCAATTACAACAAAGTTTGGCGAAGCGTATTTTCAAGAATTAGACGAACACTACAAGGCATGGAAAGCACAAAGAGAAGCGTAATTCTTTTTCTTTTATTCTTTTTTTGCATCCCCGTTTTTTCTCAAGAATGGGTGAAAGTCAAGTGCGTTTTAAATACTGAAGGGGGCGATTTACTCTCCGATTATAGAGGCGGGACAGCCTTGGTTATAAGTTCTAGGTTGAATCAGGTTTACGGACAAGGAACCATGCAAACAACTCGCATTTCGCGATTGCATAAAATAGATTTAGTTACACAACGCGAAGAAACATTCTTTCCTAAAGATTGGAATTTCGATGAGGGTGTTTCATGCTTTGGAGACGACAAGAATGAACTGTTTTTTCAAACTGAATTGGATGAACGCGGCACGCCTTCGAAGTCGTATAAAATATTTCTTTGGGATTCTACTTTAACTTTTAAAAGTGTTGGCACACCTGTTGAAATGGCCGGAAACACGGGTGAAGGCGGGTATGACAATATGAACCCGACATACGATCCAAACGAAAAATTATTAGTCTTTTCGAGCAACCGCAGCGGTGGGTATGGTGCACATGATTTGTATGGATGCTATCGTGTTGGAAAGAGTTGGGGACCGGTTTTCAATTTGGGTCCAGGCGTTAATACTTCCGACAACGAATTGGGAGCAACACTCTTTCAAGGCACGCTTTATTTTTCAAGAATGGACATGGAAGATAATTTGAAAACGACCTTATATTCATCAATTCAAAAAGAAGGGTTCCAAACCTCAAAAACGCTTCCATCTCCTTTCAACAATGAAAAAGGAGACGCCTATAAAATTGTCTTCGTCTCAGCAAATGAAGCTTATGTCTCGCATGATCAGGAAATCGAACATTACATCCTTCCACAAAAAAGCAAACAAGTTCAATTTCGATTGAAGGAAGGAACGCGCGTATTGCCAAACATTGGACTGTCTGTTGTTTCTATTGGAAGTGGAGAACGTTCCGATTTGAAATCCAATGCCGAAGGATTGACAGCTTTATTCAACCTCTCGTTGGAAACGAAATACAAAGTGAGTATTCAAGAAAAAGATTGGGAAATTCTAAAGGCAACTGGGAATGGAAAGGGCTACAAGGCAGAACTGATTGATGAATTCGCGAAT
Source organism: Chryseobacterium gleum (assembly GCA_945897395.1). Lineage (GTDB taxonomy): Bacteria > Bacteroidota > Bacteroidia > Flavobacteriales_D > Sanyastnellaceae > CAIZGX01. The sequence goes on from CAMDFE010000050.1 coordinate 6,918, forward strand.
ATTATCCGCGTGTTTAAGTTCGACGCAAATGGAAATTTTCAGTTTGAATTACTCGATTTTGTCTACACGAACTTGACTTTGTTGGAAGAGGTAGATCGAAGTAAATTGAATTTTTCAAAGGTTGAGTCATCAATCAACACGAGCATTTCAACAAAAAAATATTTCTTTCCTGTGAATGAAAGTGCCCTAAATGAAATTCAGAAAATTGATTTGCGCAATTGGTTGAGAGATCAGACCAATTCAACATTCACCATTAGCGGATTCGCAAGTTCAGACGGAAGTTCAAAGCGAAATAAGGAATTGGCAAACACTAGAATTCAAGCGACCAAGCAATGGCTAATGGCAAATGGAATTCCAGAGAAAAATATAAAAATCAAAGTCATAGGAATTAACGAACTTGGAGAGAAAGGTCGTCGCGTAGAGCTTCAAGCGATTCCATTATCTTCGCATTAACAACACAAAAAATAATGTTAAAAAAACTATTTCCAAACCACGAATTAAGAATAGTAAAAGGAAAACTTACCGAAAGCGGAACATCGCATCTCGACGGTCAAGAAGATAAAGGTGCCCAACGTTGGGTGAAGTTGAACGATGAAGTGATTACACGCGTTAGCGATGGTTTGTATCACGCGCAGTGGGACGATGAGGTGGTTGTTGTTTGCGACAAGTACAACTTCATGGTTGGCTATTGGAATTTTTCAAAAGGTTCAGGAAGTGAACCGAACTACTCGGCCTCTATTGGTTCAACAGCTGTGGTTACCATAATTATACTCACTTCGATGATGTTTAATTTTATTCCCATGCACGATCCGCAAAAGGGCGACATCATCACTTCCTTCTACAATTACATTTGGAAAGATGAGTTCTTTGTAACGCGTTGGTGGGCTACCGCTTTAATTATTGGCGTGTTCGGATTGTATGGATTTATTTGGACTCCCATCTATGCAATCGGACTTGTTAAGCGGGAGCGTCGGGCGGCCTTTATGTTAGCTCCACACAGAAATATTGTCGAGTGAAATTCGGGAAATTAGAGAGCGTTGATCATCTTGAATTTTCATTAGACGTTCCTGCACAGGAGTATTCCTTCCTACCGAATGATCATTCGGGTATGTTAGAAATTATTATTGGCGGAACAGTTTGGGGCGTTCCGCAATGGAAGGGAATTCACTTTCCTGCCAAGGCGAAACCAACAGAGTTTCTTCACTACTATTCAAGACTCTTTCCGTGTATTGAATTCAACGGTTCGCACTATCGCATTCCTCCAGTTTCGCAGGTAGAGAAGTGGGTTGGGCAAGTCCCCGATAATTTTTTATTCTGTCCGAAGTTTCCACAAAGTATTTCGCATTGGAGGCAGTTTCAAAATTGCGAGCGCGAGACCGATTTATTTATGGAAGCTCTTTTTGCTTTTGGAAACAATCTCGGAACGACATTCATTCAGCTGCCTCCGCATTACAGCCCTTCAAAGGCAGAACCTCTTTTGCGTTATTTGGAAAGACTTCCGAGAGATGTTCGCTATTCTGTTGAAATGCGTCACCCCGATTGGTTCTTGGGAAATGTCTTGGATGAGTTTGCCGAAGAATTTAAAAAGTTGAACGTGGGTTTGATCGTTTGCGATACAGCAGGAAGAAGAGATGCTGTGCACATGCGTTTGACAAGTGATGAGCTCGTGATTCGTTTTGGTGGAAATGATTTGCATGCGAGCGATGAGGTTCGCATGAACCAATGGGCGCAGCAACTTCGAGATTGGGAAAAGATTGGATTGAAGAAATGCTATTTCTGGATTCATCAGCCCGATAGTTTACACACGGTAGAATCCATGAATCAATTCAAGGAAGTTCTTTCCAACTACAAATAGATACAACCGCCACAGCTGTCTTTAGAAGCGCCTGTAACTTCTGAGAGTGCTGTTGGCTGCTCAGACAGACGAAGTGCTCCTAATAGCGCGAAAATGAGCGCTTCTTTATATTGTATAGTATCGTTATCAGGAACAACAACAGCTAATTCTGTTTTCGATTGAATCGACTCAATGAGGAAAGAATTGAAAGCTCCTCCGCCTGTCACTAAAACACTTCCTGTCCAACCCTCAAAAATCTGCGCTATTTGAACCGACATGTGTTCTGTGCATGTCGCTAATAAATCACGGATGGTTAATTGCGATGCGCCAAGCAAGGGAAGGAAGTGACGTTCGAACCATTCTTTTCCCAATGACTTCGGAAGTTCTTGCGAGTAGTAAGAAAGTGAATTTAGTTTTTCAAGAAGTTCAACATTTACAACTCCGCGTCTAGCCATTTCTCCGTTGGCATCGAATGGATATCCGGTTTGTTCAGCCAATAAATTCAA
>CAMDFE010000051.1 GCA_945897395.1 Chryseobacterium gleum
ACAGAAAATAAAAATACTTCTTCTTAAAAATTTCATATTCTAAATTGAATGAATCCAGTTTTTCATCATGTGCATTCCTTCTTTCGTCAATACCGATTCGGGATGAAACTGAACAGCCAGTAAAGGTAATGATTTGTGTTGAATGGCCATAACCCAACCGTTGATATTCCTCGCAGGTACTTCGAACGAAGTTGGAAGGAATTCATTGTCTATGACCCAACTGTGGTAATGTCCAACTTCAAATTGAATGGGCAATCCAGCAAACAAAACAGACTCTCCTGTTCTTTTCGCCTCTGAAGAAACCCCATGAAGAACATGATCGAGATTCTTCAATTTCCCTCCGTCGTGAAGCGCCATAGCTTGACACCCCAAGCAAATTCCTAACATGGGGATTCGTTCCCAAAACATGGCAAGGAACTTCATTAAATCACCTGATTCTTCGGGTAGTCCAGGGCCTGGAGAAAGAACCACAGCATCGTAATTCATGACCTCTTCCCACGGTATTTCGTTGTTCCGAACTACACGAACCGTTGCATTCAATGCTTCGCAATAGTGCACCAAATTGTAGGTGAACGAATCGAAGTTATCTATGAATAGTATGTTCTTATTTGTGTGTTCCACCTTTTATGTCGAAGTTTGAAAAAACAACGCAACATTACGAATGAAAACCGCAATTGAATCAAAAAAAGTACCTGCGCCTATTGGTCCATATAGCCAAGCTGTAGTTGCCAACGGTATGGTCTATACAAGCGGACAAATTGCTATTGATCCAAATACAGGCGAGTACACACCTGCAGACATACAAGCAGAAACGGAACTCGTTATGAAAAATTTAGAAGCGCTACTTGAAGCTTCTGGAGCAGATTTCAGCTCTGTAGTGAAGACAAGCATCTTTTTGCAAAGCATGTCAGACTTTGCTGAAGTGAATGCCGTTTATGCGAAGTATATGGTGGCTCCATTTCCAGCCAGAGAAACCGTGGAAGTAGCAAAACTTCCGAAGAGCGCTAAGGTTGAAATTAGTATGATCTCAATTGTAAAATAATGATACTTAAAAAAATTCTTCACTACCTAAACCCTTTGAATCTCTTCAAAAAAGAGCAAGGCGACATTAACCTGCGCATGATGCACGGGATTAATAAAATTTCAATTCTTATGTTTTTGGTTGCGTTAACCGTATTGGTTATTCGTTGGATGAAGTAATTACTTCCAGCGCATGGTTTCAATCATGTGCACCACATCTTCACGCATGAATTTCAAGCATGGCGCAAGAGAATCTGCGTTCGGTTTATTTCGGAAATAAAGGACTCCACGCATGAAGTGGTTCAAGCTATCCGTTACAAAAAACTGAAGTTGTGATGCGGCTTCTCCTTCTAAATCGTAGATGATTCCATACATCTTGGTGGAATCTATTCGGACCTGTGTTCGACGAATGGCTGTAGCTTTTACCTCGTGCATTAAGGTGAAATCATAAGCCTTCGCAATGTGTTTTTCCAAATCGTTGTTTACAGGAAAATACGAGCAATAAACTGTGGCGTGCAGACGCGGAACAAACATATTGAACCAACATCCGACATTGCCTTCTTCTGAAGGGACATTCTCAATTTTCGCGTAGTTAGGAACCTCGAAACTAACTGGACATTGACTTGGGTAGGGGGTATATTTTTTTTCCGGAAAATCTATTCGGAAGTATGATTTTTTCCTTGGAACCGAAGTTCCTTCGGCCATGAAGAAATAGTACAACCCACCTGCTGTTATTAAAACAGATATTGATAAGAAAATCCAACGTCTGTATCGCTTAAACATATCTCTTCGCTTTAATGCGACTAATTTTTCTGTTATCTGCTGCTTCTATCGTGAATTCAAAACTACCAAACTGCCAAGTTTCTCCATCCTTAGGAATTCTTCCCATCTGTTCAACTATGAATCCGCCAAGTGTGGTGCTGTCTCCGCGTGAAGCTTCAAAATCATCTCCGTCCATATCGTAAACACGGTACATATCAATCAACGGTATTTTCGCAACGAAAAGTATATTTTTCTCTTCAATCCTCGACCACAAAATTTCAGTTTGATCATCGAATTCATCTTTCACTTCTCCAACTATTTCTTGAAGAATATCTTGCAGAGTTACAATTCCAGAAGTCCCGCCATACTCGTCAACTACGATAGCCATGTGCATTTTATCGCGCTGAAATTCGGTTAACAAATCATCTACTTGCTTACTTTCAGGGACGAAGAACGCCTTGCGTTGTAAACTCTCCCAATTGAATTCCTCTTGGTCTAAATGGGGAAGTAAGTCTTTCGCGTAAAGCACTCCTGCAACCGAATCTAGCTTGTCGTTAGCAACTACAAAACGTGAGTATCCAGAGGACTCCACGCGTTGAATGATATTCTTGAAAGACTCACCGACGAACAAGCAAACGATGTCAACACGCGGTGTCATAATTTGAACCACTTCATTATCCCCGAACGTTACTATTCCTTCTAAAATCCGATTTTCTTCTTCGGAACGATTGTCATCGGAAGTCAACTCCAACGCATGTCCGAGCTCATCTACCGAAATGTTTCCGCCTTTCTGATTATGATCGCTTTCGAACCACTTTCCAGCGGTAGTTAATATCCATATGACAGGAGAAAATACTTTATCTAATACAACGAATAGAAATGCGAAACGCTTCGCTAACTTGACGTTATTCGCTGTTGCGTATACTTTCGGAATCACTTCGCCAAACAAGACAATAATGGTGGTTACCCCTACAACATTAAGTAATCCTACAACCCAAGGTTCAAGCGATGTTCCTTCAAACCACATGTCGAACAAAATCGTAGAAACAAGCACCACCGCAATGTTCACCATATTGTTTCCAATAAGAACAGAGGCGAGCAGTCGTTTAGTAGCTATTTCAGGTGTGGGGTGTTCGAGTAGACGAATAACATTTTTTGATTGACTGTCTGTCGCGCTTTCGAGGTCTTTTCGCTGTACCGGAGACAGAGAGAAAATAGCTACTTCCGAGCTAGACATAATAGCGCTACAAGACAAAAGCAACAGCACGAGCAACAAAGGGCCCGCGCTGTTTAACAAGATCACACTATTGAATTCCATTCTTTACATTACCAATATGTTTGTAAAGGTAACGAAAGAAAAAAAATGGGAAGATCAGAATTCAGTTTCTTCCACCATTTCGGTGTTAGTAGGAACTGATTCTTCCTTCTTGGTGTTGCTGAGGAGTTGAACATCTTCGGCAAACACTTCCAGAACGGTACGATCGTCGCCGGTCTTCGATTTATAGGAACGAGAGCGCAGCTTTCCTTCCACATAAACCAACATCCCTTTTTTCAAGTACTGTTCGGTAAATGTTAGACTCGACGTTTTTCGCACAACAATGTTGTGCCACTCCGTCTGTTCTTGTCGTTCTCCTTTGGCGTCCTTCCAAATCTCTTTGGTGGCCATGGAGAAGTTCGCAAGTTTGCCTCCGTTGTCGAAGGTCTTGACTTCTGGGTTTCTGCCCAGGTGACCCACGAGGATCACTTTGTTGATGGTGTTTGACATAAAAAATAAAATTTAGTTAATGCGTCAAAACTATTTCAGTCAAACACCTTCGGAAAGGAATGCTTATGCGGTTTTCATATATGAATCTCTTTGACGTACTTCATAAGCAACGCTGAAATACCTGTATTCAATAGCTCTTCAGTTGTTTTGGTTGAAGGGAATTCGTCGGACATATTTCGACATAAACAACTGAAAAATTGTGCTGAAATCTTACGGTGACTGAGCACGTGTGTATAAAAACTGTCTTTCTTCCACGTTGAATTTCTGGTGGAAGGAAAGCGTTGTTGGAATTCAAGAAGCACTTCTTCCTCGCTCAAAGGAATCTTCGATTCAACAAAAGGAAAATCGAAGAGGCCAGCCCAAACGCCCGATTCCGGGCGTTTATTCACCAGATAACCTGAAGAAGTTTCAATGGCGGCATAGTACAAAAACAACGGCTCAACCTTCGTTTTCGATGCTTTAATTGGAAAATTCAAAACCGTACCCTCGCTGAAAGCCTCGCAGTTATTAGCAAGCGGACATTCGGAACACTTCGGATTCTTCGGCGTGCAGACCGTTGCGCCAAGTTCCATTGTAGCCTGATTGAAGTCGGCCGGTGCATGGGCTGGAATCCATTCATTCAACAACAACTGAAACGTCTTTCTCGTGGTACCCTTATCAATGGGAAGATCAGACGCCAGAAAGCGAGTAATCACGCGGAAAACATTACCGTCTAGCACGGCGACGCGTTCACCAAAAGCGAACGATGCAATTGCCGCAGCGGTATAAGGACCAATGCCTTTCAATTCAAGTAGTGAAGTATAGGTTGAAGGGAAATTCCCCAATTCTTGAATCTTTTTTGCAGTCGCATGCAAATTTCTTCCACGACTATAATAGCCCAATCCTTGCCACAGCGAAAGCACCTCATCTTGGTGTGCATTTGCCAGGTCGTTTACTGTAGGGTAATGCCCTAAAAACTTGTGGTAGTAGGCCATTCCTTGATCCACCCTCGTTTGTTGAAGAATGACTTCCGAGAGCCAAATAGCATACGGATCGTTCGTGTTTCGCCAAGGCAAATCGCGCTTCTCTTTTTTATACCACTCCAATAAGGCGGTTGTGTCGCGCGAATTCATAAGGCAATCGTTTGATTTTAAGATTTTAGACGTATATTTGCAACCCCAAAATTGAGAAAAGAAAATCAAACAAAACGGATTAAGATGACGAAAGCGGATATTGTAACAGAAATTTCGAATAAAACGGGAATTGACAGAAACGACGTGCTAGCGATAGTAGAAGGATTCATGGGCACTGTGAAGAAATCTATGGAGGCGGGAGAAAACGTATATTTAAGAGGATTTGGAAGCTTCATCGTAAAGAAGAGAGCTGCGAAATTGGGAAGAAATATCTTGGCTAAAACCACGGTAACTATTCCTGCTCATAACATTCCAGCCTTCAAGCCAGCGAAAGAGTTTGTTGATGCTGTTAAAGAAAAAGTGAAGGTTGCAGAGAATGCGTAAATCGTATCTCATAGCCCTTATTATTGGTGTTGCCCTTGGGCTAATCGTTCTTTTTTTATTATTCCCCATTCAACCCAAGTCGGCCGTAGACAAGGCGAATAGCCCTATTGCAGACAGCGTTAAGATTCAACAAGCGATAGAGTTGGTAAACGGACCACAACCTATGCAGGGCATACAAATGCTTTTAGCCATGGTGGAAGAAAACCCGAAAAACGTTGAAGCTCATTTTGTACTTGGTGAATTCGCTATTCGCTCGGGCCAGATGGAAAAAGCGGTTGCTCGTTTCAATATAATTATTGAACTTCAACCACAAAATACATTGGCCTATATTTACAAAGGCGAAGCACTAATGCAAATGGACAGCGTGCAAGCGGCGTTAGCCACTTTTAACGGAGCCATTGCAACAGATTCTACATCGGGAATAGCCCTGGTGTATGCGGGGAGAATGAATGAAGAGTTGGGGAACTGGAACGAGGCGAAAACCTTATATAGCCAGATTCTTCGTCACAACGAAGATCCCATTGTTAGAGACAGTGTGAATGCATTTATTAAGAAAATAGATATTAAATTAAAAAATAAGTAATATGCCTTGCGGTAAAAAAAGAAAGCGCCATAAAATGGCTACGCACAAAAGAAAGAAGCGTCTAAGAAAGAATCGTCACAAGAAAAAAGTTCGCTAGAACTTTGCTTGAACCATCTGTATTGACGGTAGGCGCTTGCATGCGCCTTCTTGTCGTGCATTAATCTTAGAATAATTTGAACGCAGAACTAGTCATTAACGCTTCCTCCAAGGGAGTGGAAATTGCCTTACTTCACGATAAACTCCTAGTTGAGTTGCATCGTGAGGTTACTAATACGCAGTTTGCTGTGGGCGACGTATACCTTGGAAGAGTGCGGAAAATGGTTCCCCACCTTAACGCTGCCTTTGTAGATGTTGGCTACGAGAAGGATGCGTTTTTGCATTTTCTCGACCTTGGTCCACATTATCCTACAATGAACAGATACCTGCGCCCCATTCTTGGTGGCGAACGTGCTTCTGGTGAATTATCTGGTCTCCAAAAAGAACCTGAGTTGAAGAAAGATGGGGTGATTAAAGACGCCATTGGACAAGGGAATGTAATATTGGTTCAGATTGCGAAGGAGCCCATTTCAGCAAAAGGTCCTAGACTGACTGCTGAGATTACCCTTGCCGGAAGGTATTTGGTGTTGGTTCCATTTTCGAACAAAGTTTCTCTTTCAAGCAGAATAACAGATGAAGATGAGCGTGACCGTTTGAAAAAACTCATGCAAAAAATTCGCCCACAAAACATGGGTGTTATTGTGCGAACCCAAGCAGTGGACACGAGTGTTGAAGAACTTGATCAGGATTTGACTGACTTGGTTTTACGTTGGGAAGAGTTGGTGAAAAACCTTCCGAATGCCCTTCCTCCGAAACGTATCCTTAGCGAAATCAAGAAGACCTCTTCGGTTCTTCGCGATTTGTTGAACGACTCGTTCACCGCGATTCACGTGAACGACGAGAAGTTGGGTGCAGAGGTTCTTACCTACATGCACAGCATTGCTCCTGATCAGGAAGGCATTGTAAAGGTTCACAAGACCACAGATTTATTCGACACATTCAATATTTATCGTCAGATTAAGGCCGGCTTCGCGAAGCAGGTGAATCTTAAATCTGGAGCATACCTTATCGTAGAGCACACCGAAGCCATGCACGTTATTGACGTGAACAGTGGAAATCGCAAGAGTGCCTCTGCGAAAGATCAAGAACAAAACGCCCTTCAAACTAACCTCGAGTGTGCGAAAGAAATTGCACGTCTCTTCCGTTTGCGCGATATGGGTGGAATTATTTGCGTAGACTTCATTGATATGCAGCAGAAGGAAAACCAAAAGGCCCTTCACGATGCGTTGAAAGAGTATATGCAAGGCGACAAGGCGAAGCACAACATTCTTGCACCAAGCCGTTTCGGTGTGGTGGAAATTACACGTGAACGTGTGAAGCCGGTTACCGAAGTTATAACACAAGAAACTTGTCCGAGTTGCAGCGGTACTGGAAAAATCGAAGCTGCTTTGTTGTTCGAAGATGAAATTGAAAACAGCATTCGCTTAATTGCAGAGACTACCGGACACAAACACATTGTTGTTGCTATTCATCCAATGGTTGAAGCCTACCTTACCAAAGGCTGGTGGTTCAATACCATTTTGGCTCGATGGAAAAAACGCTTCCAGATAAAAATTGAATTGCAGTCTTCGAGTAATAATGCTCTTTTAGAATACAAGATTTTCGATGCGAACAGCGAAGCGATTACTATTGCTAAGTAATTCCCTAAATTTGCTTCATGTTAAAACGCAAAATGATCAATGATCCGGTTTACGGATTTGTGACTATACGCCATGCGTTCGTTCTTGAATTAATTAATCACCGCTATTTCCAAAGACTCAGAAGAATAACCCAATTGGGTCTTTCGTCGTTGGTGTATCCGGGTGCTGGACATAACCGCTTTCAACATGCTATGGGCGCTATGCATTTGATGCAAAACGCCATTGATGAATTAAGGTTGAAAGGTCACGCTATTTCGCATGAAGAAGAGGTTGGATTGCTTTGTGCAATTTTGCTTCACGACATAGGGCACGGTCCGTTTAGTCATGCGTTGGAAAGCTCTATTGTGAACGAAGTTCACCACGAACATATTTCTTCTTTCGCCATGCAGCGCTTGAACCAAGAGTTCAAGGGGCAATTAAATCTTACGCTTGAAATTTTCAATGGAACGTATCCCCGAAAATTCATGCACCAATTGGTAAGCAGTCAGCTCGACATGGATCGCCTAGATTACTTGGCTCGAGATAGTTTTTTCAGCGGTGTGGTGGAAGGACAAGTGGGAAGTGAACGTTTGATTAAGATGCTCGATGTGGTGAATGATCAACTTGTTGTTGAAGAGAAAGGAATTTATTCAATCGAGAAATTCATTGTCGCGCGACGATTCATGTACTGGCAAGTGTATTTGCATAAGACCGTTTTAAGCGCAGAATACATGCTGGTGAATGTCTTGCGTCGCGCGAAGCAGCTGGCAGACCAAGGTGAGCAGCTATGGGCTTCTCCAGTTTTGCAATACTTCTTGAACAATAAGATATCATTGTCTCATTTTGAAGGAAGCGACGAAGCGTTCGAGATGTTTATGAAGTTAGACGACATTGACATTCTTGGCGCATTGAAAGTTTGGGCCTCACATTCCGATTTTGTGCTGAGTCAGTTGGCAACACGCATTGTCGAGCGCAGACTTTTCAAGATAGAAATTTCAAGAAGTGAAATTCCTGAGACTACCATTCAGCAAGCCATTGAGGGTATTCAAAATGAATATAACATTTCTGCAGAGGAAGCACGTTATTTCGTGTTGAATGGAAAAGTAGACAACCGCGCTTACAACAGCATGAACGAGGGCATCTTAGTGAAGATGAAAAATGGAGAAATCATTGACGCCGCGAAAGCGAGTGATCACGATAACCTTTCGGCTTTGAGTGCGACGGTTGAGAAGTATTTTTTGGCGAAGATGCTTCGCCAGGGCAACTAACGTTGCGAGGGCGGTTGCTCCGCGAGGGTCTACGACGAGGGCAACTAGCGTTGCGAGGGCGAATGCTTCGCGAGGGTTTCACGAGGGTCCTTCGGACGAATTGAAGAAATTTACGTCAATTGAAAGGCTTGATTTTGTTAAGACGAAGAGTATAATTTACTTTTTCTTGGAATAAACAAAACTTGCTTTTATCTAGAAATTCATTGAATTTCGTATCATGAATACAAATGAAATTCGTTGGAAGCAGCGTTTCGAGAATTTTA
>CAMDFE010000052.1 GCA_945897395.1 Chryseobacterium gleum
TTGGGGAACATACCTTTCGCTAAAGCCCCACGATACATTTCTGGATAGACGTAATACAGGTCATGTCTTGAAATTAACCCGTGTTGAAGTTCAACCGTTTTAATTCCTAGCATTTTCGCGGCAGCCAGGCAACCTTCGTTGTGGTAATGAGTAATACCTACCAACGTTTTCGGCTTAGCTATAGAAAGCAGCTCATACCATCTACTAAAAGACCTGAAGAAAACGTAAAACGCACTTTCCACATAGCGAAACTCCAACCTTGAAAGTGTCTTAGAATTTTTAAGACCACGCAAGACACCTTTCAACTCGTCATAAATCTCTCTTTGAATTTCGTTCGTTGAAGGAAACCAATTCGACATTTGCTTCAAAGAGAAATCTGCCTCTTTTTCGAAAGCACCCGTAGTGTCCCACCACGAATATTCTGTGCTTAATATAGACTCTCGAATCAAATGGGTAATGGGTGAAATCTCTTCCCGAGTTGGAAGTTTCAACTTTCTGCGTCCTTCCAAAAACAAAATACTCTCACTCTTTTGTGGAATGAATTCAACTTTCCTATTCCGGAAGGAATTGATTCGCGATTTCAACTTGAATAAACTCCAAAATTCAAAAGGATTATTCTTCAGTAATTTATCTTGGGCATCGGTCATGGCATAGGACAAACCGTGTTGAACCAATTTTATGTAATTGAAATTCTTCCCTTCGAACAAAGTTCCATTTGGAAATCTCGATTCAAATTCTTTTTGGATAATGTTGAAATCAATGGGACGATAAGCCATGTCGCAAGTTATTCAATTCATTCCATATCCTTCTGCCGCTTGTTTTAAGCCAAACCAACATGCCTACTAACACTATTCCTGTGGCCGCTATTCGCCATACCCAAGAAAGATCTCTTATGAAAAAGACAAAAGCGCCAACAATTACAATTGTTGCTATGAGCTCAAACGGGCGAATAAGTTTGCGAAAATCATCACTGTTTTTTATCAAAAAATATCCCGCAACGCCCATAATGAAATAAGCTATAACGGTGTTGAAAGTTGCGGCCCACGTTTCGTAATAACCAATGAAAACTAAATTGAGTAATACGTTCGAAAGGGCTGCCACCAGAGTAATCTTAAGTACCTCCATCGTTCGTTTATCATAGATGGCCTTATCAACGATAGCCACGTAAATGGGCCGGTAGCAAAATCCGAAAATGAGAATTATAGCCATTGGATAAGCTGCACTCAACTCCGCTTTGCGATAAAGCAATCTGAATATATCCGGAATCCACAACCCCAATAGCGTTGCCATGAGTAACGAAATGTAGAACCACGCTCGAATGAGCTTACCAACGGTTTGCATAGCCAATTCGCTTCCTGTTTTATACAAATCGAAAACAATGGGTGTCAAAACTTGATTCGCCTGAGCCTGAATATTTTCGAAATAGGACGCGAACGAATATGCAATGCTGTATTGACCAATTTTATTCTGCGAAACACCAAATCGATCAAGCAAAACTCTGTCGGACGAATTCAATAAATAAGTCGCATACTCTTTCGGAATTAGAGGTGTAGCAATTTTAAGATCGGAAACAATTTCATTCTTGTTGAAATGAAACGACGGACGAATGCGCTCTTTCACATATAAAAAATATCCAAAATAAGCCGCCAATAAAGCCGAAGAAACAGCTTGAGAATAAAGCCAAGCCATGTACCCTAAATTGAAATATCTAACGCCTACAAAACTTATAAATGCAGATAGAATTCCCACGACAATGGTTATGGTATATACCTGCTGATGCTTGTGTCTAAACTGAAGCAATCGCGTGGCAATAGACTTCGTTAAATCGAAAAACAAAAGCGGAATAATAACTAACACAAGTACTATATTTAAACGTTCTGACGGGATTTTATTTCTCAAAGAGAAATACAGCAATGCCGCAACCAGTCCAGCATACAGAAATTTATAAAGCCATTGAAAGCCTAAGAGCCTGGACCATTTCGATTTAAAATCCGATCCCATTTCGAAATAACTTTGTTGAAACAGCACTATATATCCTAAGCTGCTGAAAGCACCAACCAATCCTGCGTAACTCAATATAAGCCCATAAATGGCATAGTCACTAGCAGATAAAAAGGGTGTTAAAAATGGCAGTAAAAAAAGATTAATCAGCGCAGGAGTCTGATTGGCAAAAGAGTAAAAGAAAGTGTGAGAGACTATTTTCTTAAGCATTCACGGTTAGGGCTTAAGACAAAGATACGTCTTAGCCGTTCAACGCTTCTGCACCGGCAACAATTTCCAAGATCTCTCCAGTAATTGAAGCTTGACGAGCTTTGTTGTAGGTTAACTTAAGTTCCTTAACCATTTCACCGGCGTTGTCTGTGGCCTTGTGCATAGAAGTCATACGCGCACCGTGCTCAGCAGCGTTGCTATCTAACAGGGCTTTGAACAACTGAACTTTCAATGTTCGAGGAATTAACTCTTCAAGAATCTGAGTCTTCTCTGGCTCGAAGATATAATCGACATTCGATTGCGCTTCTGCATTCACCGGAGGAAGTACTGGAAGGAATTGCTCGTTCTCAATGATCTGAACAGCAGCATTCTTAAAACGGTTGTAAACTAAAATTACTTTGTCGTATTTACCACTTGCGAATTGATCCATGATCGTATTCGCAATTGCACTCACGTTAGAGAACGTTAATTTATCGAAGATATCATACGGAGTTTCACCGAAACCTTCAAAGGTGTGCATGGTTGTTTTCTTGTAATTGTCGAAGGCTTTCTTTCCTAAAGACAATACATGAACATTTGGATTGGTTTTAACGATATTTCGGATTTCCTTAATTACGTTATTGTTGAAACCACCGCACAATCCACGATTTGAAGTAATAGCAACCACCAGCGTGCTCTTAACGTCACGCTGCTGGCTGAATGTTGAATTAGAATCTGAAGAACTTACGTTCGAAAGAATTTCCTGAAGCTTTTGAGCATACGGACGCATTTTAGTAATGGCATCTTGTGCTCTTCTCAATTTTGCTGCAGACACCATTTTCATGGCAGAAGTGATTTGCATGGTAGAGTTTACCGATACAATACGCATTCTGATTTCTTTCAAATTTGCCATGTCCTTCTTCGCTTTACAATTAGTTGTATCTCGCTGAAATATCTTTTGCTACTGATTCCAATACTGTTGTTACAGCCTCGTCGATTTTACCGTTACGAATAGCAGTTAAGGTGTCGTTGTGGTTCATTTCAAGACTATTCAAATAATCGTCTTGGAACTCACGAATTTTCTCAACTGGAATACGTGACAACAAACCTTTCGTTCCGCAGTAGATAATAGCTACTTGCTTCTCTACAGTCATTGGATTGTTTTGACCTTGCTTCAAGATTTCAACGTTACGTTTTCCTTTTTCAAGTACAGACTTCGTTACTTCATCTAAGTCAGATCCGAATTTCGAGAATGCCTCAAGCTCACGGTATTGTGCTTGGTCAAGCTTCAAAGTACCCGCCACTTTCTTCATAGACTTAATCTGTGCAGAACCACCTACGCGGCTTACAGAGATACCTACGTTAATTGCAGGACGCACACCTGAGTTGAATAAGTTCGACTCAAGGAAGATTTGACCATCTGTGATCGAAATTACGTTGGTTGGGATATACGCCGAAACGTCACCAGCTTGTGTTTCAATAATTGGAAGTGCCGTTAATGAACCGCCACCTTTCACAATGCTCTTCAAGCTTGCAGGTAAATCGTTCATGTTTTCAGCAACACTTTGCGTTGCGTTTACTTTCGCAGCGCGCTCAAGAAGACGGCTGTGCAAGTAGAATACGTCTCCAGGATATGCCTCACGTCCGGGTGGACGACGAAGCAACAACGACACCTCACGGTATGCAACTGCTTGTTTAGATAAATCATCATAAACAATCAATGCAGGACGACCGGTGTCGCGGAAGAACTCTCCAATTGCGCAACCCGAGAACGGAGCGTAGAATTGAAGAGGAGCTGGGTCAGAAGCTGTTGCAGCAACAACAACCGTGTAGGCCATGGCACCTGCATCTTGCAATGTTTTTACAGTACCTGCGATGGTAGAACCTTTCTGTCCGCAAGCAACATAAATACAATATACAGGCTCACCTTTATCGTAAAATTCTTTTTGATTGATGATGGTGTCAATCGCAACAGTTGTTTTACCTGTTTGACGGTCACCACTAATCAACTCACGTTGTCCACGTCCAATTGGAATCATTGCATCAATTGCTTTGATACCTGTTTGAAGTGGCTCGTTTACTGGCTGGCGGTAGATTACCCCAGGAGCTTTACGCTCAAGCGGCATTTCATACAACTCGCCTGTGATAGGACCATTTCCATCGATAGGTTCTCCCAGTGTGTTTACAACACGACCAAGCATTCCTTCTCCGGCTTGAATAGAAGCAATAGTTCCAGTACGTTTAACGCTAGCGCCCTCCTTTAACTCTCCAGAGGGACCTAACAATACGGCACCAACGTTATCTTCTTCAAGGTTAAGGGCAATACCTTGTACACCGTTTTCAAACTCAATCAACTCTCCTGATTGAACATTTGAAAGACCGTAAATACGCGCAATACCATCTCCAATTTGAAGAACGGTACCTACCTCTTGCAACTCAGTTTCGGTCTTTAGACCAGCTAACTGTTCTCTAAGGATTGCTGAAATCTCCGCAGGTTTAATATCTGCCATAACGAATAGTTTTTAATCCCATTATAACGTTGGGACGTACGGGTTTTTTGAAAAATCTTTTTTCGCTTTTTTCAGTTTATCTGAAACAGATGCATTGTATTCCATTCCGTTTACACGAAGGATAAATCCACCTATTAACTCTGAATCAACTTTTTCAGTAATTTCAACATCGCCACCACAAATCTTCTTCGCTACTGCAGAAACCTCTGCACGAAAAGCGTCATCGGCAGGCACTGCTGAAATTAATTCCACATCAAAAATGTTTCTTCCAGCCTTTACTTGCTGAACAAACGACTGAGCTATTTCACCCAAATCACTCTCACGGCCTTTGCTTACGATCAGATCTATAAACACGTGCGTGGTTTTGTTCAATTCAGTAAAAATAGAGAACAACACTTTACGTTTTTTATCACCGCTAATAACTGGACTAGCCAACATTATTTGCAAATCCTTACTTGAACGAATGCTGCTAGAGATGTAAAGCATGTCTTTCAACAAGACATCGGTCTCTCCTCGCTCTGCAGCAAGGCTAATCAATGATTTTGCGTAACGCGTTGAAAGGCGAATGTTTGACATATTAATTGGCTCCGAATTCTTTAATTAAAGAATGATTCAACGCTTTTTGCTTTTGCTCTTCTGTTAAAGAATCTTTCAAAAGCACTTCCGCCAATTGAACTGAAAGATCAGCTACCTGATTTTTCAAATCGGTGATCGCCGCTTGCTTTTGATTTTCAATCTCAGCTTTCGCTTTCGCAGTAATACGATTTGCCTCTTCTTGCGAGCGACCAACAGCATCGTTGCGCATTTTATCAGCCATTGACTTTGCTTCATTCAAGATACGATCACGTTCGTTGCGTGCTTCACGAAGAAGATCTTCGTTGCTCGCCTGTAAACGGCTCATTTCTTCCTTAGCAAGGTCTGCCTGACGCAATGCGTCCGCGATACCCTCCTCACGGTCCTTTAAAGAACTCAATATTGGACCCCATGCCATTCTTTTCAAAATGGCAAGCACACACAAGAAAGCAACCGAGGCCCAAAATACGGTACCTACGGATACACTAAGTAATCCTTCCATGGATGTATTGTGTTTAGCGCAAAGCGCCTATTATTAACCTAAAGCTACTAACAAACAAACGATGATGGCAAACAAAGCAACACCTTCAACCAAGGCGGCAGCTACGATCATGTTTGAACGTAAATCACCACTTGTTTCTGGTTGACGAGCCATTCCCTCAAGAGCAGAACCGCCAATGCGACCTACACCGATACCTGCACCAACAGCAGCTATACCTGCTCCAATACCAGCAAGACCTTGTCCAACTTCTGCTGTCATTAAAAGATTTAAGAATTCCATGTTATTTGATTTTTGAGTTAAAATTTACGAATTAATGTGCATGAGGTTCAACATGTTCATGCTCGTGATGATGTTCTTGATTTGCTTCTCCGAAATATAAGGCCGCTAGTAAAGTAAATACATAAGCCTGAAGGAATGCAACTAAGAGTTCCAAGCAATACATGAAAATCATAAACAAGACAGATCCAACTCCAACACCATATCCTGCTGCAACACTATCCTGTCCGAACATCAAGGCCAATCCAACAAAAGACAATATAATAATGTGTCCAGCAGTAATGTTCGCCGTCAAACGAATCATTAATACGGTTGGCTTAATGAACACACTCATTATTTCAATCGGAACCAAAATAACTTTAACGAAAGCCGGAACTCCCGGAGGCCAGAAAATGTGACCCCAATAATGTTTGTTCCCTGAAAAACTGGTAATAAGGAAAACCAATCCTGCCAAAACTAACGTAATGCTTAGTGTTCCTGTAATATTGAATCCTCCAAGAAAAGGAATCATTCCTAACATATTACACATCCAAATAAAGAAGAATGACGTAAGTAAAAAAGGTACATACTTCTCAGCCTTTTTCTTTCCTAATGCCGGAGTAGCAATATCGTCTCTTATGAATATAATGAAAGGCTCCAAAGCATTCTGAATACCCGTTGGTGCTGTTCTTCCATTTTTCTTGTACTTCTTAGCTATAGATCCGAAAAGGAATATCATTAACCCAATAATAAGCAACATTCCAAATACCGATTTGGTAATTGAAAAATCCATCACCTTGTGTCCGTGTGCATCGTGAGGTGCATTTTCACCAACGAATTCAATCATTTCGTGATGATTGCGATATCCTTTATAATCGTGGTAATCTAATTCACCGTGATCGTTTACTGAGTAAAAATTACTTGAAGAGAAAATATCGAAATGCCCTTCGTGCAAAATGATAACAGGAAGAGGAATGTACAAACTTCCACCCAAGTGAATTTGATGAGCATCTGTAATGTGATGCATAATCATTTCACCAATTTTGAATTCTTCTTTTGCGAGCGTTGAATCCTCAGCCGCATGCGCTAAAGTGTCGGTTTGAGCACCTGATTCTGAGGCATGACCTTCGTGCTGCGCAAAGGCAACTGAAGTCATTCCAATGAATCCTATTATAAAAAGAAATTGATACAGTCTCACCATCACTAACCCGTTTTTGGCGGTGCAAAAGTAAGCAACACATTGCAGAAACGAAATTATTTTTTCAAAAACTTTTCGATTTTTCATTTAATCTTCAAAAGAGCTCTCGAAAAGATTAAAGTAGCACCCACGTATATAAAAAAAGTACCCAAAGCCAATACAGCTTTCGATTCAGGGAAAAGCACAATTAACAACCCAACAACCGAAGCTGTAAAGAGTAATTTCACCGTAATGGCCGTCATGAAAGCGTTAACAAATTTCGCCGGTGACTTCGCAACGGAGGCCTTCACCCACTTGTATAGCAAAACATTCAATACAACGAATAATACAGGCACAACCTCAAAAACAAGTGGTACGTTCCATTTCAAACTAGAAAAATAAATAGCACTCATGCACACAAGTGCAAAAACAACGTTGGGGAAAATAAATCGATTCATTTTTTTGATACACTTCGGATGACAACATATAACGACAATACGAGACCTAAAATAGAAAAAACCAATGTTAATATTGGTTTTTCATTTTGACAATAAGTGTCTAATTTTCTTCCTCCCCAGACACCCAACCCAATGGTTAATGCCATTTGTGTGGCCCAAGATGAGTATTTTAGAATGGAAGGATTAATGCGAATTATTTTGAAATTAGGGTAGTTGGAGCTACGGGCGATCCCGGATTTTCAACCTTAGGAGCCTCCTTTTGCTTTTGTCCCATTGAACACGCTCCAGAAAAGGCAGCACCTGGCTCAATAGCTAACTTGTCTGTGAAAATATCTCCTTCAACACGAGCTGTGCTTTTCAAAGAAAGCAACTGCTGGACGTTTAATTTACCTTTTACAAACCCTTCAATTTCTGCATTCTGACAGATCACATTCCCATCAATTTTTCCTGTTGGACCAATTACCAAACGTCCTTTGGTTCCAATATTTCCTGTGAAAACGCCGTCGATACGTATATTACTTTCGCAGCGGATTTCTCCTTCGATAATAGTTCCTTCAACGATTCTGTTGATGGCATTCTCAGAAGCTGATTCTGAAGGTCGTGCAGATGTGTTTCCTTTTGATAGCATAGTTCAATAGTTTTTAGTAAAAAACTCTAAATAACCTTCGTAGTCTTTAGAGCGGAAAAGTTCCAAATAATTCTGTTTTGTAATGATGAACTTATCTGATTTCGATAAATCCAATTCTTTAACCAAATCATCATCACTAACAAAAGTAGTAAAATAATCTCTCGCATCTTTCAAATTAGCAAATGACTTCACTAAAATGAAGGTCTGATCTGCATTGAACATGGTATTGCTCACCTTATAATCGAACCCTGAAAAATAGGTCTTGGTGAAATCTGAAACCGCGGCCTTCGCTTGATTCAGTTTTACTGTTTTCAAATCTGCAACCGATACCACATAGTGTTCCGATTCGTCTGCCTTAATGTAATTCGAAGTTGTTGATGCGTTGGTTGGTTTAGGTGATCCGCCTGAGGTCAGTTGCTTTAACATTTCAGCTGCCTGAGTAGCCATTTCCGTGTTTGGACATCCTGCCACAACAGCCTCCAACTCAGCCTCGCAATTCTCTCTAACCCCAAATACCACCTCGGTTTTTCCCAAACAGGTAGCTTTCAACATGTGGTACTTACAGATTAA
>CAMDFE010000053.1 GCA_945897395.1 Chryseobacterium gleum
ACCAAGCTGGGTTTGGCTGTGTCAACAAACACTCATAATCGGGTCCAACAGCAGCATCGCCATTATCAACTCCAGCCGGATATGAAACACCAGTACTCGTGCAAAATGGATCGGCAGTAATACAATCGTCTTGGGCATTTCCATAAAAAGTAAATGTTAAAACGAATACTGTGGATAATAGAATTCTTTTCAAGGCTTTGGTTTTGTTGTTCATTTGTAAGACAGCAGTTGCATACAATAAGTTGCTTCTACTACCTTTAAAGGTTAAGCAATGTACTAATTTCTTTGTAAACTACAAACCGAAATTACTCAAAAAAAAACAGCACCCGATGAGTGCTGTTCAATTTATTCAAAAGAAGAAGACTTAATCTATCTTCTCAACTTTAATCAATTCAACTTCGAAAATCAAGGTTGAAAACGCCTCGATTTTTCCCTGTGCTCTCGAACCGTAAGCCAATCCTTGCGGAATGTAAAAGGTGAACTTCGACCCTTCTTTCATCAATTGAAGGCCTTCTGTCCAACCTGGAATAACCTGATTCAAACCAAATGTTGCAGGCTTGCCACGATCGACTGAACTATCGAAAATGACACCATCGATGGTGGTTCCGTGATAATGCACCGTAACCTTGTCGTTCTTGTCTGGCATTACACCTTGACCTTCAACATTCGATTTGTATTGCAAACCTGTTGAAGTTGTTTGAACCCCTGGCTTTTTGCCATTCGCAACAAGATAATCCTCTCCTCGTTTTTTATTCATATCAGTTTTCTTCTGCGAATTTTTTCGAACTTCTGCATTGATGATGCCTGTTGCCTTGTCCTTTTCCAATTTAACAGTTCCTGCTTTGCTGTCTAGAATGGCTTGCATAATTAATTCATTGGACAAGTTCTCAAATCCAGCGCTCTTCGCGTTTTCCATAACAGAAAGTCCAAAAGCATAAGACAAACTATCCTCATGGGTAAGCATGGCTTTAGTACCCGACTTCCCTTTTTTCTTTTGAGCAAAAGTCGCTGTTGACAAAGCGATCAATGCCAAGCAAATAGCTAAACGTTTCATAATTCTTAGTTCGCTGGTTTTATCTCTACAACTTCCATTTCAAAAATCAACGTTGCAAACGGAGGAATAACTCCACCTGCACCTTGTTCTCCGTATGCCAAATTCTGTGGGATGTACAATTCGTATTGTCCCCCCGCTTTCATCAACTTCAACCCTTCTCCCCATCCTGGAATTACTTGTCCTGCCGTGATAGTAATAGGCTCATTTCTTTCGTAAGAGCTATCGAAAACCTTTCCATCTACCAATGAACCTTTGTAGTGAACTACAATGGTATCGTTATCGTCTGGAGACAATCCAATTCCTTCACGAATAACTTTGTACTGCAATCCAGACTCAGTAGTTATAACTCCTGGCTTCTGTCCGTTCTCATTTAAAAATGTTGTTTCTTTTTCCATTGTTTTTGATGCTTTTTCAGATTCTCTTCTTGCTAAAATTCCTTGAATGTATGGATCTACCATTTCATTAGGAAGTTGATTCATTTTATTGGCGTGGTCCAAAATGGCTTGACCCATAATGTTTTCATTCAACCCTACAATACCGCTTGAGGAAATGTTATTAGCAACACTTATTCCGATTGCATAAGACAAGCTATCGTTTTCGTTGGCCAATACAACCGTTGATTTCTTCGGGTCTTCCTTTGGTTTCTTCTTTTTATCTCCTTGATCCATTGCATTCGAACTCAATACCAATAAGCTCGCTCCAAGAAGTACAATATGTTTACTTTTCATTGAAATTTATTTTGGTCTGCAAGTTAATCAGATTATCAATTCATTCAGCTTATTTTTGAAAAATGAAGGTCTTCAGATTACTCATTATTTTTGGAATACTTTTCCTTTTATCTCGCGTTGCTCAAGGGCAAAATGATTTATACGGAGGAATTACATTTGAAAATTTGACTTACAACAAATCGAGTGTCTATTCCATTGGAACAGATTTATATGCCCCGTTAGGAAATCGATTCACACTCAATTACAGTTTCAAACTTGGATTGAGTAAAGACCGCAGTTTCGTGTTTCACTCATCTGTATCAACTTTATTGGGGACTTACCTGCTGGCATTGAATGGCGATTATCCGGGTATAGCAACTCTTGGATTGATTTGCCTCGCTATACCCGAAGGAGTTGGAATGTATATGGGACCCGATGGACAAGCGCTTCACCTTTCTGTGAATCCGCTTGGAATGGATTATTTTTCTGCTGGTGATTTCACACAAGAATATGTAGGCATGAGTTGCAGCGCTATTGCGCGTATTCATTACAAATTGAAATCTCACGTCCCTTCGTACATCACGCCGATGGTTGGACTGTATTATCGCTACAACCAATCAGCCATCAATGAACAATATGGAATTCGGTTGGGTGTTTCCTTTGGGCTCGCTTCCAGAAATGTAGATTCGGGAACTAGCATTCAAGAGCTCTTTCGATGAAAAACCTACTATTGACTTTTATTCTTCTGAGCAATCAGATTGTTTCATTGAACGCGCAAACAGACACGCATCAAAACCATACTTCCCCATGCTGCAAAGAGAAGAGCGATTTTGACGTAAGTACTTTTTAGAATGTTCGATTGGTCCATTGAACGATAGACGATCAAAGAGAAGAAATAGTTTCCTGGTATAGAAAATTGAAAACGACTTTGAACTTTAACCCAGTGAAACGCCAATGAGCGTTCCTATTCCAAAAGTTATTGCTGCTGCAATTAGTCCGAATAATACTTGTCGGAATCCGCTGAACCATACATTTTTTCCAGTGAACAAGGTAATTGCCGCGCCAATTCCGAACAATCCGAAGGCACTGCAAACAGTACTTAAAATGATCGCCGTAAATCCTGTTGTAAAGAAAAACGGAATCACCGGAATGATTGCTCCCATGAGAAACAAGAAGAACGAAGAGTAAGCAGCTTCCATGGCCGAACCTTTGAGTTCCTCTGCATTTATACCCAACTCTTCTCTTACTAAAATATCTAATGCCTGTTCTTTGTTTTGCATGATCGAAGCCGCCATTTCTTTTGCTTGAGCTTCTGGTATTCCCTTCGCCATATAGATCAAAGCAATCTCTTGTTGTTCTCCTTCCGGATTAATTTCCAACTCTTCGGCTTCCAATTCCATTTGATTTTCGGAGAGCTCTTGTGAAGACTTCACGCTGATCCATTCTCCCAACGCCATGGAGAGTGCACCGGCCAACATACCTGCTAGACCTGTCATGAGCACAGGTCCGCTTCCCGCGCTGGCTCCTGCAACGCCCATAACTAAACTGAAGTTTGAAACCAATCCGTCATTCCCTCCGAGAACCGCGGCGCGAATAGCGTTTCCCCCAACATTGCGGTGACGCTTTTCAAATCGCGCCAATGACGAACCTGAAATATTCTTATTGGTCTGAAGAATATTTCGAAGGATCGAAACGTGAGCAGTATCTGAAATCGAATTCTGCATATTCTGTTGCTTCCGAGCATTCAACACTCCTGCAGAAAGACCCTTCTCTGTGTCTAACAAAACACCCAGCACGTAATCATATCCGAATATTCTTCCAATTCTTTTCAATGTCTTTGCTCTTCCCGAAGGGCCTGGCATATCGGATTCAGGAAGACCTTTGCTTTTCAAAAATGCTTTCGCATGTCCCATTTCAATTCCGCTCATTTCACGAAACACATGCGCGACATTCTGATCTTCTTCGTGCTCGGCCAACAGTGCATACAAAAAAGATGCATCAACTTCGGTCTGAATACTCGCTAGATTTTCCATTTGGTCCTGAATTACAATATCATTTATTTCGTCAACTTTTCGAAGTACAAATTACGAACTCTTCCGGTTGTAAGATAGAAACCTTCCACTTTCTTCCTTTTTCCTCTTGAAAATTGAATGAAGAAATTTCCTGAGAACTCATCCTTTGCAAAAGGAAAGAACTCTAACTTATTCTTTCGTGGGATTTTCACAAACAACAAACTATCGTTAGCTGTAACAGTATATTTCGTGTCAAGTTCAGGACTGTAATACTCACCAATAAATTCCAAAAACTCCGAAGATTTCAGGTCAACTTCAACCACTCGTTCATAGTTCCTATTAATCAAATTTGGATTCGTAACGCAGAACTTCTCAACTCCTAATTCTTTCGAAAAGGACAACTTCGTGGAGCTACCCGGAACGCTAAATTCCGAATTACTAAACGGCAACAACTTTGTACTTCCCAAAATCAATTTTCCATTTTTAAAATTCACTTCGACTCTCCTTTTTGTCAAGGCATCTATGTAATTCCCAACCCATCCTTTTACAATTGAACTGTCTATTGGGAAAATTGCATCAGGAACTTCATTCGTTTTAATTTCCAAAAAAAGATCCGCCACCTTTTGAGATAAAAGCATAACCTGACTTTCGGCATGATTAGCAAGTAAAATAACAGAAAAATGTTGATCAGGGAATCGAATAAAATTGCTGCGATATCCTGCGTCTGCTCCACTGTGTTGTTCTGTTTTGAATCCCTTGTATATTTCAGTGCTTATTCCACCAGCATAGGCCTGCTTCGTACCGTTGTTCAAGATTCCATTTTCCAACATGGCACTTATAAAAGCCGGACCACCAATACTTTTCGAGTAAAAATTTTCATCCCACTTACTCAAATCCTCAACGGTTGTAAAAAGACTCGTTGCTCCGTAATTATCAAATACTGGAATAGATATTTTCCAATTACCCTGATCATCCTGCTGATATGCAGAAGTTCTATTGGGAGTAACTTCTGAATGGTCACTATGAAAATGTGTATTCATCATTCCAAGTGGTTTGAAAAATACTGAATCAGAATACTCTCTCAGTGATACGCCTGTAATTCGTTTAACAGCAACGCCAAGGATTGTATAACTCGTGTTACAATAATAATACTCCGAGCCTGGAACGAAATTCAATGCAACTTGTCTGTGAAGCATCTCTAAAACATCATCTTCCGTTATTAAATCATCATCGCGCCAACCCGCTAATTCCTGAAGATCCCACTGGTCTCTCATTCCACTTGTGTGGTGAATGAGGTGATTAAATGTAATGACATGCCCAAAGTCGGGAACTTCCGGAAGATATTTCCGAATGTCTTCATTCAAACTTAATTTACCTTCTAATGAAAGCATAATTATTGCAGCCGCTGTAAACTGTTTTGAAATAGATGCTACGTGAAATATTGAAGTTGGAGTTATTGGAATGCCGTATTCTAAATTCGACATACCGTATCCCTTTTCATAAATGACCTTACCATCTTTTACCAATGCTATAGAGCATCCTGGTGTGTTCGGAGATTTATATTCCTCGAAAATCGCATCTACTTTCTCGCGCAACGAATCTTGTATTTGAGCGTGCGATGGCAAGAAAAAAAACACGGAGCATGAAAGAAGAAAAATGACCTTCATACTGATTGAGAATTTGAATATACGCATCGGGATGATTCTACTGAATTATTATCTTCTGAACAATCAAATTCGAATCGTCTTGAACTTTCAACATATAATATCCCGATTGAAAATTCAACTGTTCAATTTTTAATTCAGATTGACCTGCAATGAATTTATCTGAATAAACCAGCTCTCCTATTGAGTTGTAAATCTGCACACTAGCCCTAGCAAAAAGATTCCCGCTATACCGAACGGTCATATTGCCATTCGACGGATTCGGAAAAACTTCTAACATTGAATCTTTATTATCGATTGATGCTACTGAGGTAGATATGCAAAAAGAGGTAGAGTCGAATAAATTCAACGAAGGAATAATATCTAATGTCGGAAGCACATTCCAAACAAGTTGGTCAACATCGACAACAAGATTTGTAATATTTGATGGCCTCGTGTTTAATAATATTGCCCAATTCAATTGATTGTTCCCACGAACAATTTCTGTTGTGGTTCCCGGAAGAGAACCTGTGTGCCAATAGTTATCGTGAAATGGACTCACATTCCAACCAAGCGCGTAGTAATCACTTACAAAAGATGGGCTAATCATAGTGTCTATAGTTGCCGGAAGCAACATGTCAGGAACCGTTGTAAATCGGTCTACTGCACAAAGTATCTTGCATAAGTCTTCAGCAGAGCCAACCCAACCTCCTGCAGCGTCGAGTCCTTCAATATTAAAACCTCCATATGGTCTAGGAACCATTAAGGGATTGTCATAAACCGAGGGGACATATGACGCATTTGCGTAATCATAATAATTAACTTCATTCGGAAGTTTATCCACTAATAGATTTTTTCCGCAATACATATCTACAATATCCAATGGGGCTAAAATGCTATCTCGAACATAGGTTTCATATTCCTGTCCTGTTATTTCTTCAATAACTGTTCCGAGTATACTGTAACCCAAATTTGAATAATGGAATTGCGTTCCGGGTGTAAAGTCCAGCTCTTGGTTATTCAATACATATTCAATCGTAGTCATTTCATCTGCCGGAGCTGATACAGACATTGCCTGAGCGATGTAATAACTATCAAACATGGGATCTCCAGACACATCTCTGTCCCAACCGCCAGCATGTTGGAGAAGGTTTCGAACTGTAATGTTATAAACCCGAGGGTCGATTGCATTTTGAAAAACGATTGAATTTAATAAGCCGTCTGCACCAAACACAGTATCATTCAAACCTACCCTTCCCTGCTCATAAAGATGCATAATAGTAATTGATGTAATTTGCTTCGACAGGCTCGCCAATCGGAAAATATTATCGGGACATACCAATGTATTGGCATCTAAGTCTGCGTAACCAAATCCTCGGTTATAAACGAGTCTACCTTGGTATGTAATTGCTAATTGTCCTCCTGGTATCGAGTAATCGCTAATCAGATTCATCATAGCTTCATCAAAGTTCACCAAGTCCGGAACTTCATAACCCGTCTGCGCCTTTGAAGAAGAACAACAGAACAAGAATAAAACAAATAAAATTTTTTTCATACTTACAGTATATTAAGGTTTAAGAAAATTCACAAGAATGCAATGGCTTAGTTACTCGTCATTCGACGATACGTTTTCAACAAAATACATATCGATTTGACCTTTATTTTTGGCCTCAATTTTACCTCTATATGTGCATGAGAAATGGTCTTTCACGCATTCGTAGGTGCTTCCGCTAATATTTATTTTACCCGCTTCTCCAGAAGACTCTAAGCGTGAAGCAATGTTTACAGTGTCGCCCCAAATATCATAAGCGAATTTTCTTATCCCAACAATTCCTGCCACAACAGGACCTGTGTGAATACCTATCCTAATTTCAAACACCTCTTGACTGGCCAATTTCTTTTTCTCTAGGTGCTCTTGCATGAACTGTCGAATCTCAATTGCAGCGTTAACAACATCAATGGCATGAGTCTCATTCGAGACTGGAAGCCCCCCAGCACACATGTATGCGTCACCGATTGTTTTAATTTTCTCAATGTTATGTTTTGCTATAATAGCGTCAAATGCTTTGAAGCAAATATGTATTTCTTCAACCAACTGGGATGGCGACAATCGCTCAGATATCTTGGTAAACCCTTTGAAGTCCGTGAACATGACAGTAACCATATCGAACTGCTTGGCGTCGGCACTACCCTTTTCTTTCAGCTCGTTGGCAACTTCTTCGGGAAGAATATTCAGCAACAAATCATCAGACTTTTGTTTTTCCAAGCGCAATTCTTTCGTTCGTTCTTGAACTTCCAAATCCAATTCATCGCGCTGCCGAGCGAGTAACAAATTATTCGTAACCGATTGTCGCGCAAGAAATATACTCAGTGAAATAGGAAGAGATAAATAGAACGAAATTCTGTTGCATATAGTAACAACAAATGGTTTTGTACTATCAAATGAATTGAATAATTGCTCAAGAACAGGCCCTGCTATAATAAAGACAAGTGATCCAATAATGATTATCCATCCGCCTTGCACCCTGTTCTTAAAGGACAAAAAGGACATCCTTACTATTTCGAAGGATGATATTAATAAAATCAAAAAATTAAAAGTCGAGGTATTCTTCGCAAAAAAAAATTGAAAATACCCAACCGCCAAATATGTACCTGCAAGGGACAAATAAACATAAGGCGTAAAACTATTCTTTGCATCGAACAATGATCGCATTACATGAAGCAAGAAAAAAGTTGCTAGGGCGTAGAATAATTGATTAAAGAAATGGACTAAAACAACAGTGTCTGTCGTAATTTGAAATGCACCCAATTCAATAAAATTCGTTACGGCCACGCTCGCCGTGAAAAAAGTAAAACAACTAAATAGCAAAAGCGTTCTGTTCTTGTATCTTTTATTGACTTGAAAAATCGTTAGTAAGAGAATAATGCAATTTGTACCGAAGAAAAAACCGTAGTAAAGAAGAGTATTGCTACGAGCCGTATCTACTTGTTCGGCTGCTTCAGTCGTATGCAAACTAAATGACATCCATTCTGAATTAGACAGCGATTCTTTAATTTTCAGGTTTCCAATATTGGAATGATGACCGAACCGAAAGGCAAGGACATTCGGACCTTCAACGTCTCTAAGTGTGACAAGTACTTTTCGCAAAGGAAAATGAAAGGCATCTTGAATAACCACTGTATCTCCAATGTTGGAGATAAAACCAAAAGAATAGATAGGTTCTCCATTTAGAAAAACCTCCATTGCTCCTTGCCATTTAACATAGAGCGCCAAAGTCCTATTTTGCAATTCCGGTGAAACACGAAACTTCATTCGACTCCAGTATATCTTGTCTATTGCAAAAGCATTGCCTTCCGTATTTGTTAGGTCGGACCAATTTCGGTCGTCAAATTCTAATGCTGAAAAGGACGCACTGTCTCCTTGGTAGTATTTCGATG
>CAMDFE010000054.1 GCA_945897395.1 Chryseobacterium gleum
AAAAAAGATTCTTACGCCATAGCCTTGTTGCTGCCTTTTTCAACTTATAAAATGGACGCCGATTCATTGGACGAACGTTCGGTGAAGCTGCGCAACGTTGCAGTGAATATGTACCGCGGAGCCATGATGGCTCAACAGGAATTGCAACATCGAAATGTGAGTGCTAAAATTTATTTGTTCGATGTTGGAAATAGCGTAGAATCTGGAAAGCGCGCTGTTGAACGTTGCGAGGAAGTGAGCGCCGATGTTGTTATTGGTCCCTTGTTCAAAGATCCCATTCAAGAAGTAGCGAAATGGGTGGCAGCGCGAAATTCGCATTTGGTAATTCCGGTTAAAATGAGCAACAAGATTTTATTGTTAACCGACAATATGAGTAAGGCATACCCGGGAAACAATTCGCAATGGTATTACTTAGCCGGTTTCGCTCAGCAAGAGTTCCCGACTTCTCTTATCGTAGGCGCTTATGCAAAAGGTAAAGACGATTTTTCGAGGGAAGCAGCTATGAGTGGATTCCTTTCTCAGGGTGGTGATTCATTGAAGGTGTTTGACATTTCACAAAATTGCGTATCGCTTTATAACTTCATTAAAGAGTCGAACAGAAACGTGGTGGTGCTAGACATGACCACAGACGAGAAAACGGGAACTGCAATCACGACAGCGCTTACAGGACTTAACGTGAGCTTCGTTGGTGGTGAATCGAATGTAAGTGATGGCAGAGTGGGAGATGGAACGAAGAGCATTGGTACGCGCG
Organism: Chryseobacterium gleum; assembly: GCA_945897395.1. GTDB lineage: Bacteria > Bacteroidota > Bacteroidia > Flavobacteriales_D > Sanyastnellaceae > CAIZGX01. The sequence goes on from CAMDFE010000054.1 coordinate 752, forward strand.
GAATTTTGCTCGATTATTACAACCTAGATAATCTGAAATGGATTGCTGCCTACCGCAAAGAGTTCCAGTCGGAACCCGATGAGTTTTCAGCTATAATGCACGACATTGTTTTGTACTACGGAACGGGACTTCAAATTTTTGGAAGCGATGTTGGAAAGCATTTGAATGAAATTGATCAACGCGGATTGATTTCCTTAGGATTTGAGTTTTTCAAAACAGGACCGGAATCTGGTTATGAAAATGCATACGTGAATGTGGTTCAAAAAATGAATGGACGATGGGGATTGAAGAACAACTTGAAATAAATCTAACGCCTTTTCAGAAGAAAGTCGTTAGCGATTTATTGGAAATTCAAGACAGTATTTGTGCAGCTTTGGAAACCTTCGATGGTTCCGATTTTCGAGAAGATATTTGGAAGCATACTGGGGGCGGTGGTGGAAGAACACGCGTAATGAACGGTTCCTTAATTGAAAAAGGAGGTGTGAATTTTTCTGCCGTTACAGGTCCTGTTCCGCCCATGATGAAAGACCGCATGCATCCCGATGCCAAGACGTTTTTTGCAACCGGTGTGGCTTTGGTTATTCATCCTTTTTCACCTCAGATTCCCATCGTTCACATGAATATGCGTTACTTTGAAAGTGATGCCGGCGACCAATGGATTGGCGGAGGAATAGATCTAACTCCTATATACGTTAACGAAGAACAGCGCGATTTTTTTCATGCTGAAATGAAAAACGTTTGTGATACTCACGGCATGAACCACGAAGAATTTAAATTGTGGGCCGATAAGTATTTCTTCATTCCACATAGAAACGAAACACGCGGTGTAGGTGGAATTTTCTACGACTATCAGAAGCCTTCCGAACAGAAATCAATGGAAGAGCTTTGGGCGTTTAACAACGCTGTGGGCCACACCTTCAAAAAAGCTTATTTGCCGATTGTTGAAGCCAATATGAACTTGGAGCATACCGAGCAGCAGAAGCAATGGCAATTGCTTCGCAGAGGCAGATATGTTGAATTTAATTTGGTTTGCGACAAAGGAACACTCTTCGGTCTTCAAACCGGAGGAAGAACAGAAAGCATTCTAATGAGCCTCCCGAAATTGGCATCCTGGGAATACGACTTTCAAGTCGAACCCAATTCCCCCGAAGAAAAAACGCTAAACATCCTACGCTCTGCCATCGCGTAGCGTCATCCGCTAGCGGTCATCAATCGCTTAAAGGCGATTGTCGACCATCTTCACGCCAGGGAATCCCGCTTGATTGAATTTGAAGTCACCTTCGTTAATCGCAGGATTCGCTTTGAAGTTTTTAATCTTATAGGTAACGTTTGCGTTTTCGCGAGTCACAACATTCACCTTCACCAATTCCATCTTCGCTTTATCTACGAAGAGCGTTACTGTATGGAATGATTTTGATTTTGGGTTTATCGGATACAATGCAATTTCATAACAAGCAACACCGTCAATGGTAGCGTTGGTGTTTTTCATTTCGTGTTTGAAGTCTTTGTTCCAAATGGTATACATCTCAGAAGGGTCGAATCCGCCGTCTTTCACATCGGCTAAATTGTCAATGGAGCACGAGTTCGATTTTTTGTTGTAAGTCCAAACGGTTGAGCCGTCGCAGTATACAGAGTAGTCTGGAAGGGCCAGTTGGTATTTTTTTCCTTTTACTTTAACAGCACCGTTTTGCTTGGTCACCTTACCCGTTTTAGGATTGCTTAATTCTGAACTGAAGTCAGAAGAGGTGGTTGCCCATGCTTTAGCTTTGGTTGAAAGCTTGTCTAATATTTCTTTAGAAGTTTGTGCTTGAAGAGAGAACGTTGCAAGAAATGCGAACGCTAGAAATAGATTTTTCATTTTGTTTTTTATTAATCACGCAGGTTTTTCAAGAACTGTTCCAAAGCTATCTCATCGGGTATTAAAACCTTCCGAGCCTTGCTTCCCTCAAAGGGGCCAATAAGTCCAGCAGCCTCCAATTGGTCTATCAATCGGCCTGCTCTGTTATAACCCAATTTCAGTTTGCGTTGAAGAAGGGAGGCTGATCCTTGTTGACTTAACACAATGACCTTCGCCGCTTCCTCGAACAATGAATCGCGTTCCGAGTTGTCAAAATTACCTAATTCCATTGAATTTTCATCAGCAACTTCAGGAAGATGAAAAGCGGTAGCGTAACCCTGCTGACTTCCAATGAACTCTGTTATGGCTTGAACCTCTGGTGTATCAACGAATCCACATTGCAAGCGAATGAGTTCATTTCCTGTGCTCAGCAGCAAATCTCCGCGTCCTATCAATTGATCTGCACCTCCCGCATCGAGGATAGTCCGCGAATCGATCTTGGACGTAACGCGGAACGCCATACGCGCAGGGAAGTTGGCTTTAATTGTTCCAGTAATAATATTTACGGAAGGGCGCTGTGTGGCAATAATCAAGTGAATACCGATGGCACGAGCCAATTGAGCCAGGCGAGCGATAGGCGTTTCCACCTCGCGTCCAGCAGTCATAATCAAATCGGCGAACTCATCCACTACCAATACAATGTATGGAAGGTAGCGGTGACCGTTGTTCGGATTTAATTTTCTTGAAATGAATTTCGCGTTGTATTCCTTTATTGTCCGGCACTCTGCTATCTTCAAAAGTTCGTATCGCTCATCCATTTCAACACACAGTGAATTCAAGGTCTTCACGGCCTTGCTCGTATCTGTTATAATAGCTTCAGCTTCGTCAGGAAGTTTCGCCAAAAAGTGTCTTTCAATTTTATTGAAAAGAGTAAGCTCTACTTTTTTCGGATCAACCAATACGAACTTTACTTGAGATGGGTGTTTGCGATACAGCAACGAAATCAGGATCGCATTCAGTCCAACCGACTTACCTTGTCCAGTGGCACCAGCCATAAGTAAGTGAGGCATCTTCGTTAAGTCTGTAACGAAGATGTCGTTCGAAATAGTTTTCCCCAACACCAACGGAAGCTCCATGTCGGCATTTTGAAACTTATCGCTAGCAATTAACGAGCGCATAGAAACCACGTCGGGTTTGCTGTTCGGAACTTCAATACCTATTGTTCCTTTTCCAGGAATAGGGGCGATGATACGAATCCCCAATGCAGCAAGGGAAAGGGCAATGTCGTCTTCGAGACTTTTAATTTTAGAAATACGAACCCCAGGGGCAGGAACTATTTCATACAGGGTAACGGTGGGCCCGATGGTCGCTTTAATCTTGGCTATCTCAATCTTGTAATGATTGAGGGTTTCAATAATTCTGTTCTTATTATCCTCAAGCTCTTCTTTCGAAATCTGAGGTCCATTGCCTCCGTAGTTCTGAAGTAAATCAATGGAAGGAAGTTGATAGCGTGAAAGGTCAAGCTTCGGGTCGTATTCTCCGAATTCTGTGCTTTCAATTTCATCGGAGCTTAATTCCTCCGCTTTAACTGTAGGTGCGATTTCAATTCCTAGATCGCCCATATCATCATCTTCGAAAATGGTTGAATTTCCCGAAGAAGTAGGACTCAATTCAAATTCTTCTGAATTTTTTTCTTCTTCTGGAATTAAACCGAATGTCGGTTGTGGTTCCAGCGGATTATCGAAGTCGAAAGAAGTTGTTTTCACGGGAGTCTCTTCTTCTTGAATAACCTCGAAAACTTCTGCTTCAGCCTCTGGTTCGGGTGTGTAGGAGGGAATCGCTTCAGCTTTTACCTCAATGGTGGTCTCTTCGTTTTCTTCCTCAATAATTCTCGGCTTCTCGGTCTTAGGCCTTGATCTTAAAAGAATACCTAAACGAGCAATAAACGCGTCGACATGGTGATTGAAATTCACAATGAAAAACACGATCACCACAAATGATATTCCGAGCAAAGTGCCCATCCATCCCAAATGCAAAACGCAAAATTGTGTGGCCACTGCACCATATCCACCAACGAATAAACCGTTAATGAGGATTTCAATATGATCGAAAGGAATCGGATTCGTGCGATGCGCAAAGAAGCCAATAGCTAATGGGAGGAACAGCATAACACCAATACTTACTCGGATTGTCTTTAGGAAAGGAAGTAAGTGTTTTCCAGTAAGCATGCGCATGCCAACTAAGAAGGTGAGAAGAGGAATGCAAAGCGCTGCTATTCCTGCAAAGTGAAACATAAGCGCATGCGCCCAACGTGCCCCGAGTCCGCCCATCCAGTTGTGAAAAGACCCATTTATTCCGCCACTTCCGACGAAAAGTTGTTGGTCGTGAGTCCCGGAGAACAAATAGGAAATACAGGCAAATGCCGTAAATGCCGAAAACAAAAGAACGGCAAGTCCTGCAATGCGCATGGTGCGGACGTCGCCACTCAAATGTTCGTTTCTATCTTCAAATTCAGCGGAAGTATCGACTTCGCCTTTTCTTTTTTTAGCCAAAATGTACGGATGTATAGATGTGTGAAATTATTCAGTAGAACAACAGAAAAAGCAGGGGTTATGGTGTCTTATTAACATAGATTTGTGGCTATGTGGTCTGCCAACGTTGAGATTAGTCGAAAAAAATAAAACGCAGTGTTGCATTTCTCAATATTCTACGTATATTTGCCCTCCAATTTCTGCAACAATGGCTAAGAAAGGTAATAGAATACAAGTTATAATGGAGTGCACAGAACACAAAGAGTCTGGCAAGCCCGGCACGAGCCGTTACATCACTACTAAGAACAGGAAGAATACTCCTGAGCGCTTAGAGAAGAAAAAATTCAACCCGATTTTGAAGAGAATGACGGTTCATAAAGAAATCAAATAAGCTTAAGTCATGGCAAAGAAAGTAGTTGCGACCCTGCAAACAGGTGGTGGTAAGAACCACACCAAAGTTATTAAAATGATCAAGTCTGCTAAGTCAGGCTCATATTCCTTCAAAGAGGAAATTGTACACAACGACAAAATCAGTGAGTGGTTTGCTAAAGGCTAATTGCTGTTAGAAATACGTTAAAAGGCTTTTCCTTTGGAAAGGCCTTTTTTTTATTTTAGACCTAAATTATGAGTTTCTTCAAACGCCTTTTTTCGAAAGAAAAAAAAGACAAGTTAGATCTTGGTCTTGAAAGAACCCGCGAGGGTTTTTTCGGGAAACTTGCTCGTATTATTACGGGTAAGGCGCACGTAGATGAAGAAATGCTCGACGAGTTGGAAGAAATTCTAATTACTTCGGACGTTGGCACCGCCACGACTGAGAAGATCATTAAGCGTATTCAAGAGCGCGTTCGTCAAGAAAAATCCATGCCTTCTGAGCAGCTGAATCAAGTTTTGCGCGACGAAATAGCACAAATGCTAGTGGGTCATGAAGGAGAAGAGAGCGATGAGATTTTTATTCCAGCTACCGATGGAATACCATATGTGATTATGGTAGTTGGTGTGAATGGGGTTGGAAAAACCACCACCATTGGTAAAATGGCTTATCAACTTCAGCAGCAAGGAAAGAAAGTGGTACTTGGTGCGGCTGACACGTTTCGTGCAGCGGCCATTGATCAATTGAAAATATGGGCAGAGCGGGCAAACGTTGAGATTGTTGCGCAAGCCATGAACGCTGACCCTGCAGCGGTTGCTTTCGACACCCTTCAATCTGCTGTTTCTAAAAATGCCGATGTGGTAATTATTGACACGGCGGGGCGATTGCACAACAAGGTAGGACTCATGAATGAGCTTACGAAAATTAAGCGTGTAATGCAAAAGGTGGTGCCGAACGCTCCGCACGATGTGATGCTGGTTTTAGACGGTTCAACCGGACAAAATGCATTCGAACAAGCAAAGCAGTTTACAGCAGCTACCGAAGTTTCTTCGTTGGCCATTACGAAAATAGATGGAACTGCCAAGGGCGGAGTTGTAATTGGAATTTCAGATCAGTTCAATATTCCCGTTCGCTTTATTGGAGTGGGTGAGCAGGCTGGAGATCTTCAAGTCTTCAATAGATTTGAATTTGTAGATAGTTTATTCGCAGGAAAAACAAAATAATGAAGACGAAGACACTCAAGAAAAACAAGGTGAACGTAGTAACCTTGGGTTGCGCGAAAAACATTTTCGATTCGGAAATCATGATGGCGCAATTGAAAGCGAATGCGTTCGATGTAGAGCATGAGTCGGAAGATACCGATTCAGAAATTGTAATCATCAACACCTGCGGATTCATTGATAACGCGAAAGAAGAAAGTATCAACACCATCTTGGCTTGGGCGAGAGAGAAAGAGAAAGGAAATGTTTCGAAGCTCTATGTGACCGGATGTTTAAGCGAACGCTACAAACCGGAATTGGAAAAAGACATTCCAGAAGTAGATGCGTTTTTCGGAACGCGTGATCTTCCACGTTTATTGAAAACATTAAAGGCCGATTACAAAACGGAATTGGTTGGAGAGCGTTTGTTAACCACACCAAGTCATTTCGCCTATTTCAAAATTGCGGAAGGATGCGATCGTCCATGTTCGTTTTGCGCGATTCCGCTTATGCGCGGAAAGCACGTGAGCACGCCAATGGAGCAGCTTGTTAAGAACGCGAAATCGTTAGCGGCTAACGGAGCCAAGGAGTTGGTGCTCATTGCGCAGGATTTAACATTTTACGGATTAGACATTGAAAAGAAACGCACGCTTTCAGAATTGTTGAAACGTCTTTCAGATGTAGAAGGTATCGATTGGATTCGTCTTCAATATGCCTTCCCTAGTGGTTTCCCAATGGACGTGTTAGATGTTATGAATGAAAGAGATAACATCTGTAAATATTTAGACATGCCCCTTCAACATGGAACAACAAAAATGTTGCAAGCCATGAAGCGAGGCATAACGAGAGAGAAAACCGATGCACTGCTTCAAGACATTCGTATGAAGGTTCCAGACATTGCAATTCGTACAACATTGATCACTGGTTTTCCTGGCGAGACGGCTGCAGATCACAAAGAATTGTTGAAGTGGATTGAACAATCGCGTTTCGAGCGATTAGGTGTATTCACATATAGCCATGAAGAGAATACTACTGCTTTTGTTTTGAACGACGATGTTTCAGCCAAGACTAAGAAGAAGCGCGCCGATGAAATTATGGAAGTGCAATCGCACATTTCGTTGGAACTGAATGAAGCCAAAATTGGAAAAACCTTCAAGGTTTTAATAGATAAAATGGAGGGTGACTACTACATCGGCCGCACCGAATTCGATTCTCCGGAAGTAGACAACGAAGTTGTTGTGGCTAAGTCTGAAGGGTATTTGCGTGTGGGTGATTTTGCCGACATTGAAATTGTTAGCGCGGAGCACTACGACTTAATTGGAAAAATTAAAGCGTGAGTTCTGAAGTGAAATATCCTGTGATGGAGACCTTCACCAGTATTCAAGGTGAAGGCGTTTACACGGGTGTTCCAAGTTTTTTTATTCGATTGGCAGGATGTGACGTTGGTTGCGTTTGGTGCGACGTGAAGGAGAGCTGGGACAAAGAAAAGCATCCGCTTGTGTCTCTCGATATACTTGTTGAAGCGGCTGTTGGTAGTGGAGTGAAAGTAGTTATTGTTACGGGTGGAGAACCCACTATGCATGATTTATCGCCATTAACAGAAGCTCTTCGAAACGTAGGAATGCGCATTCATATAGAAACGAGCGGGACACAGAAGCTTACAGGCTTATTCGATTGGATAACCTTTTCACCAAAAAAATTCAAGGCTCCGTTGGAAGAGTATTTTCAATTGGCGAATGAATTGAAAGTCGTCATTAGTCACAAGTCTGATATTGAATGGTCTCATGAATTATCTGGACGCATGAATGAACATGCACAGTGGTTCATGCAACCAGAATGGGACAAGCGAGAAGTTACGCTTCCGCTTATTTTCGATTGGGTATTAAAAAACCCACATTGGCGTGTGGGTCTTCAAATTCATAAATACATGGGAGTTGAATAATTAATTAATCGGGGTGAATGATTATTCACCAGGATTAATCTATTCTTTAATTATTCTCAGTTTATTTCCTTCTTCATCGGTCACAATATAAATTCCAGCGCCGTAGTTGCTGAAATTAATTTGCAATACACCGTAGAAGGTTTCAACTAAATTCCCTTGA
>CAMDFE010000055.1 GCA_945897395.1 Chryseobacterium gleum
GAATGCCGCTCGATAAACGAGCTCATTTCTAACTTCGCAAGACCTTTCGAAGAATCTTGCAAAGCATCTTGCCTTCGGCATCTTATCTTCGCACCATGGTGTTCTCTTCTGCAATATTCTTAACAGTTTTCCTCCCAGCCTTCCTGCTGCTGTATTGGATATGCCCGAAGAAAGTTAAGAATGCCTTCTTGCTGCTGTCAAGTGTGTTCTTCTACGCGTGGGGTGCACCGAAATTTATCTTTGTAATCATAGGAACCACCCTCATTGATTTTTTCTTGGTGGGAAGAATGGATCGAAGCAAGAACGAGACGGAGCGAAAACTCATCTTGATCTTTTCTGTCGTGATGAACTTGGGACTGCTGGTCTATTTCAAATACATGAACTTCTTCATAGAGAATGTGAATGTGGCCATGAAGGGAATGGGGTTGGAAAGCAGCATTCCTTGGACGAAGTTGGTACTGCCAATAGGAATTTCGTTTTACACGTTTGAGACACTTACCTACGTAGTAGATGTGTTCAGAAGGGTTCACAAACCCTTGAAGAATTTTTGGGACTATCAGTTGTACATCATTCTATTTCCAAAATTGATAGCCGGTCCCATCATTCGGTATCACGACATTGCAGATCAGATCACCGATCGCTCTGCTCGAGACAACAGTACCGAACGTTTGTTCGGTTTTTATCGCTTTTGCATTGGACTGGGAAAGAAGGTTCTCATTGCAAACACCTTCGCGGCGTTCGCCGACAGCGTGTATGGCAATGCTGAAACAGGTTTGGGTGCGCTCGATCCGAATACATTGGCCGCAGGAACCGCTTGGCTGGCGGCGATTTCCTACACCCTTCAGATTTATTTCGACTTCAGCGGATACTCAGACATGGCCATTGGTATTGGACGAATGATCGGTTTCAAATTTCCAGAGAACTTCAACAATCCGTATATCTCGCAAAGCATCACAGAGTTTTGGCGTCGTTGGCACATGACCTTGGGAAGCTGGATGCGCAATTACCTCTACATTCCATTGGGTGGAAACAAGGTGAGCAAAGGACGTTTGTATTTCAATTTATGGTTGGTGTTTTTACTTTCCGGATTGTGGCACGGCGCTTCTTGGAATTACATCATTTGGGGCGCATGGCACGGATTGTTCCTCGTCCTGGAGCGCGCATTTTTAATCAAAGCCATGAGTTCAATAGGGAAGATTACGCGCGTGGCCGTTACGTTTGTGGTTGTAGTTATAGGATGGATATTCTTCCGAGTAGAAGATTTGGCTTCGGCATGGGGATATACCGCTGCGCTATTCGGTGGAAACGGAAGAAGCGTGGGCATGCCTATAGACATTGAGTGGATTGTGCTTGGCTCACTAGCTTTTGTTTTTTCCTTTTTCCTTCTACTTCCAAAAACACAAAAAATTCAGGATGCTGTTTTCGGAGAGCGCGATTTAAGAAACGTTGGACACGTGGTCATGACGTGCGTTGCCGCAGTGCTTTTCATCTTGTCATTGAGTTACGTCACGGCCAGTGGGTTTAATCCGTTTATTTATTTTCGATTCTAATGAAGAGTAATAAACTGCATACCTTTTTGTTCGCTTTGGTCATTGCGGCTTTGTTTCTCCCCATGATTCAAATGGTGAAACCGTTTGTTGAAGTGGCTCCACTTTTCGGAGCTATTGTCCCTACCGCGAAAGATTCGCTCACGCTCGAAGCGTGGTTCGAAGGCACTTACCAAGAGAATCGAAACAAGTACATCAACGAGCAATTCGGGTTTCGCAACACTGCTGTTCGTTTGCACAATCAGATTGCGTTTTCACTTTTCAGAAAGGCGAAGGCCAACGGGGTAATTATTGGGAAGGAAGATTATTTGTACGAGATTAAATACATCAACGCCTATAGAGGTGCGGAAGAGATTAATCAGTCTGAACTCGATTCTAATTTATTTATGTTGAAGGCCATTCAATCGAAGTTGAAGGAAAAAGGTGTAGAGTTGATTGTGGTTATGAATCCCGGGAAAGCGTCATTCTATTCGGAGTTCATTCCCGATGAATTCCCGATTGTTTCCAACCGAAGTTATTATTCTGAATACCAGAAAGGATTGGAAACACAGGGCATTCAGCACATAGACTTTGGAAAGTGGTTTCGTGAAATGAAGGGCAAAACGCCTGCGCCGCTCTTCCCGAAGACTGGTATTCATTGGAGTCAGTATGGTGCAACATTAGCAGCCGATTCTTTGGTGAATTATTGCATGAAACTTTTCGGAAAGAATATGAATGAGTTCGGTTGGAACAAGAAAGACCTTCCTCTTTCAACCAGTATGGAAAGTGTTGACGACGATATCGGCGTTGGTATGAACTTGCTTTTTCCTATAGAACCCTTACCCATGGCTTATCCGCGTGTTGGAGTGAACGATAAGTACGGTGTATCCTTTGGAAACAGCGGCATTCAACCCAAGGTGGCGGTTATTTCAGACAGTTACTTTTTCAATTTGATGCAATTACCTTGGGCGCCGGATATTTTCGAATCGTTGAATTTTTATTTCTACAACAAGCAGTTGCACAAGCGTCCGGAAGGCACCATGACTAACTCCGATCCGCTTTCACAAATGAAGGAAATTGAAAAGTCGAATGTGGTATTTGTAATGGCAACGGAATGCAACATGGATAAGTTGGGTTGGGGATTTATTTCGAGCGCCTACAAGTATTTCGTGTTGGGTGAGAAATTTGATTCGTTTGAATTTCGGGTGCAAAAATTCAAGAATAATATCCGTTCTGACAAGGCGTGGTTGAAAGCTATTGAGGAGAAGGCTAAGCAGAGCAAGGTTCCGCTCGATACCATGATCATGCGCGATGCGCGTTACATGGCGGAAATGGAATATTCAAACGGAAATTAGAATTTGCCTTTCGAGTGTTGTATTTTTGCCGAAGAAATGAAACTGGTTATAATTCCAACTTACAACGAGCGCGAGAACATTGTTGAAATGATTCACGCTGTGCTCGATCAACCTACAGGGTTTCATTTACTTATTGTAGACGACGGTTCTCCCGACGGAACAGCTCAGTTGGTGAAAGAAAAGCAAACCGAATTTTCTGGAAGATTACACATCCTTGAGCGCAGCGGCAAGCTGGGTCTAGGAACGGCGTATATAGCGGGATTCAAATGGGGCTTGGCGAATAACTACGAGTACATTTTCGAAATGGATTGCGATTTTTCGCACAATCCGAAAGACCTTCCTCGTCTACTTGAAGCGTGCGAAAAGAATCACGGCGTTGCTGTCGGCTCACGTTATGTGAAAGGCGGAGGAACTGTCGATTGGCCTTGGCACCGCAGAGTCATTAGTAAAGGCGGAAGTATTTATGTCAACCTAATTTTAGGTTTGGGCGTGAAAGACAGCACAGGCGGATTCGTTTGTTACCACCGCGATGTTCTTTCGAAAATGAATCTCGATGCCATTCAGTTTATCGGATATGCGTTTCAAATTGAAATGAAATACAAGGCGAAGCGCCTCGGATTTAAGATTGCTGAAGTCCCTATTCTATTCGCCGACCGCGTGAAGGGAACAAGCAAGATGAGTCTGAATATTTTTCATGAAGCATTCTTTGGCGTATTGAAAATGCGCTTTCAAAAAATATAACACTTATGCAAGTCATCAAAAACATCACCGTTGTTAATGAAGGAAAACAAACGGTCAGTGACGTATGGATTAACGGTTCGAAAATCGCACATGTTGTCGCGGTTGGAACAATAGATTACAACAACGCCACGTCCATTGTAGATGGAACGGGAAAGCATTTGTTCCCGGGATTAATAGATGATCAAGTTCACTTCCGCGAGCCGGGATTGACGCACAAAGGAGATCTTACCACCGAATCTGCAGCAGCAGCAGCGGGTGGAGTGACTTCATTCATGGAAATGCCGAACACCAGTCCGAGTGCAACCACACTTGAATTGCTCGAGCAGAAGTTCAAGCGCGCCGAAGAAGTATCTACAGTGAACTACAACTTCTTCATGGGAGCCACGCCCGAGAACGCCGATATTTTGGCGCAAGTGAATCCGAAGGAAGTGTGTGGAGTAAAGATTTTCATGGGATCTTCAACCGGAAATTTATTGGTGGAAAAGCGCGAAGCGTTGGAGATTATTTTCTCGAAAGTGAAGACGCTCATTGCTACGCACTGCGAAGACGATGGCATTATCAAAAGAAATTTAGAAGCGCTTCAAGCAACAGGAAAGACTTTGACTCCTTCCGATCATCCTATAATCCGCAATGCGGAAGGCTGTTACGCCTCTAGCTCAATGGCAGTGGAATTGGCGAAGAAGCATGATGCGCGATTGCACATTCTTCACATCAGCACAGCGAAGGAATTGGAGTTGTTTACAAACGCCATTCCGATGAAGGAAAAGCGCATCACAGCTGAAGCGTGTATTCATCATTTGTGGTTCACTGAAGAAGATTATACCACGAAAGGAAACTACATCAAGTGGAATCCGGCAGTGAAATCGTTCAACGACCGAATGAACATTCGGGAAGCGGTGAACGATGGAAGAATAGACGTCATTGCAACTGACCACGCTCCGCATACTATTGAAGAGAAGGAACAAGAACTATTGAAAGCCCCAAGCGGCGGACCATTGGTTCAACACAGTTTACAAGCGTTAATTGACCTTCATAGACAAGGTGTTTTCACCTTAGAAAAAATAGTAGAAAAAGCATCTCATGCCGTGGCCGATATGTTTCAAATCGATGGTCGCGGATACATTCGCGAAGGCTACTTCGCCGACTTCGTCATGGTGGATCTATCTTCTCCATATACTGTGACCAAAGAAAATCTCTTGTACAAATGCGGATGGTCTCCGTTCGAAGGACATACGTTTTCGAGTACGATAGTTTCGACTTGGTGCAATGGGAAGTTGGTGTTTGAGAATGGGAAGCTTACTGGTACTAGAAGTGGGGAAGCTTTGAGGTTTGCGAGGTAATTTTCCCTTCGGGACTTATCCCTCTGGGATGTATCCTTTCAGGACTTATCCCGCAGGGACGTATCCTTTCAGGACTTATCCCTCTGGGATGTATCCTTTCAGGACTTATCCCGCAGGGACGTATCCTTTCAGGACTTATCCCTCTGGGATGTATCCTTTCAGGACTTATCCCTCTGGGACTTATCCCTTTGGGATGTATCCCTCTGGGACTTATCCCTTTGGGATGTATCCCTCTGGGACTTATCCCTTTGGGATGTATCCCGTAGGGACTTATCCCCAGGAATATCGTATTTTCGCCCCCATGAAAAACCTCTTCCTCACGTTTTCCTTCATCCTCTTCACCCTCCTTTCCTTCTCCCAAACCTCCACCATCACGGGTGTTGTTGAAGGTGTTGATGCTGGAAAGACAGAGAACTTGGCTTTTGTAAGCGTGAGTGTTCATGCGGTGAAGGACAGTTTGGTTTTGAAGGCGACGGCTTCGGATGACAGCGGTGCGTTTAGTTTGGAAATTGAAAGTGCCGATTCAGTGTTGGTGTATTTCAACATCATTGGTTTCAAACCTATTTGGAAAAAGATTGCGGCGAACGCAAGTGTGAACCTCGGAACGGTGCAGTTGACAAGGACTTCAGCTGTGACGTCGGAAATGGAATTTGTGGCGAAGAAACCTCTTGTGCAAGTGCAGGCCGACAAAACCATTTTCAATGTGGAAGGAACGGCGAATGCGGTTGGACTGAATGCACTGGAATTGTTAAGAAGAGCGCCAGGTGTTGTGATCGATAACAATAACAACATTTCCGTTAAAGGAAAGTCTGGAATTACGGTGTACATCGACGGAAGAATTTCACCGCTTCAAGGTTCGCAATTAGCTGACTTCTTGAAAAGCACGCCTTCTTCATCCATTGAAAAAATTGAGATCATCACGAATCCTTCTGCACGCTTCGATGCCGCGGGTACTGCGGGTATTCTGAATATCGTCATGAAAAAGAATAGCAACTACGGACAGAATGCGACGTTCGGATTGGGATATGGAAATCAGATTTACGGAAAGACAAACGGTTCATTCACCTACAACAGAAGAAAAGGAAAGACCAATGTTTATGCAACTTACGGCAATGCATTCACAGAGGATTGGGGATACATGCGTTTCTATAAAGAACAGAACGGAATCTTCTTCGATCAGAGTTCATATACTTATTCTAAGAACAAATCTCACTACGGAAAGGCAGGAATTGATATTTCCATCAATGACAAAAACACCATCGGTTTTTCGGTGAATAGTAATCTTTCGAATGATCTTTGGGATAGCCACGGGTCAACTCCTATTGGAAGTATAGCGCCGGGTGCCGGGGTTGATAGCACCTTGGAAGCGAATTCTACAAACGATGGGTATCGCAACAATTACGGAGCGAATGTCAACTACCAGTGGAAGGGATCGAACGAAAAAGAATTGACCGTTGATGCGAACTATGGGTTGTACGACATTGACAACGGTAACTTCCAACCCAACAGGTATATTGGTTCGGACGGAACCTTGTTGAACGAACGTATTTATCAAAATAATACCGCAACAAAGATTAACATTGCTATTGTTCGGGCCGACTACAGTTTCAGTTGGAAAAAAGTCAAGTGGGAAGCGGGGTTGAAAGGCACGCAAGTGAACACGAACAACAAGCTTGACTTCTTCAATGTGTATGGAAATGTTTTCAGTGTGGATTCAAATCTCACCAATGCATTCGACTACAAGGAACGCGTGCTAGCGGCATATGCCAACGCTTCTGGGAAGTACAAAAAATTCGGATGGCAAGTAGGAGTGCGTGCTGAAAACACGAAAAGCAATGGAGAATTATTCGCACTAACACCGCAGGAACTTTCGAAAGTAGATCGCTTGTACACGAACTTATTTCCAAGCGCGGCAATCACTTTCGACCACAAAGAAACAAGCACCTTCAACTTAACGTACAGTCGCAGAATTGACAGACCAAGCTATCAGTCGTTGAATCCGTTCGAGTCGCGTCTCGACGAACTTTCGTACTCACGCGGTAACGCGTTTCTTCAACCCCAATACACCGATGCGTTGGAGTTGAGTCACACTTTGTTCTACATGATAACGAGTTCAATCGGATACAGCAAGACCAACGGATTCTTCACCGAAATCACCGATACCACAGAGTTTTCGCGTTCGTTCATTCAAACGCGTAACCTTGGATACAGAGAGAACATTACGTTCAACATTGGCAGTCCGGTTCCCATTGCGAAGTGGTGGGACGGTTATGTGAACATGGGCGTTTACAACATTCACAACCGCGCAACCTTCGAAGACGGCAACACCATTGACCTTCGTGCAACCTCGTACAACATCTTCATGCAGAACACCTTCAAGTTCAACAAGACCACTTCGTTCGAACTCTCTGGATTCTTCAACGGTCCGAGTGTGTGGGGCGGCACCTTCCGCAACAAGCCTATGGGTGGAATGGACGTTGCCTTCCAAAAAACTTTCTTAGACGACAAGCTCGTTCTTCGCCTCGCCTACGGCGACATTCTTCGCACCATGCGCTGGAGAGGTATTTCTCAATATGCCGGTCTTTACATGGACGCCAGAGGTCTTTGGGAGTCACGCGTAGCGCGTATCAATCTTACCTGGAAGATTGGGAATCAGAAGTTGAAAGAGAAGAAGGCTTCTCAAGTAGATGAATTCAAACGCGTTAAGTAATCTCATTCAAATGTTTGAAAAATGCTCTGAGCTCGTTTATCGAGCGGCATCCGTAATGCCCCCACTGAAGGTGGGGGATAAGATCATAGGTTAGGTCTAACTCGAATTGAATAGACACCTCTTTGCTTTTGACCTTATGATTTCTTACACATTTTTCCCCCACCTTTGTGGGGGCATTTCGAATGCCGCCCTAAGGGGCTGATTAAATCGCTCCGCGAGGAAACATTTTCCCCACTTTTCGTTTCCAATGTAAAATTTGTGTCTATCTTTGCCGCGCTTTGGAAATAAAGAAACGACATATTCTCTCGGAAACACTTCAGTTGTTTTTGCAATTTGGAATCAAGAGTCTGACAATGGATGACATTGCGCGGAAGCTCTGTATCTCAAAGAAGACGCTGTATGCCCATGTGAAAGACAAAGAAGATTTACTGGAGAATGCGGTAATATTATTCAGTACAGCTGAGCAAAATCAGATTGAAGAAATTTGTGGAAGAGGATTGAACGCCATTGACGAAAGTTTGGAAATTAAGCGTTGGGTGTTGGAAATGTTGCAAAACATTCATCCGTCTGTGGCTTACGACATGGAAAAATTTCATCCGAAGGTGCATCAGAAAATGCTCGCTTCCCGTCAGGCTATTATTTACAAATGCGTTTTCGAGAACATTGTCAAAGGACAGAAAGATGGTTTGTACCGAAAGGAAATTAATCCGAATGTCTTAGCGAAATTGTATGTAGGAAGAATGGAAGTGATGTTCGATCAGAATTTATTTCCAAGTAAAGAGTATAAAGTGAGTGACATTTATATGGAATGGTTTTCCTACCACATTCACGGCATGGCCACCTTAAAGGGAATAGAATTGTTGAACAAAAATATTCTGAACTCTTCTCC
>CAMDFE010000056.1 GCA_945897395.1 Chryseobacterium gleum
AAGCAAAAACATTTTTTCTTGTCTTGATTCTGCTTATTTCTGCTGCAAGTTCTTTGGCGCAGCCGCAACACGGCGGAAGACCGGGAGGCAATGGAACTGGACAAGGAAAGCCTGCAGCTAAAGGGCGTGTTTATGGAAAGCTTTTCGATGCTCGCACCAACAAGCCCCTGGAATTCGTGGTATTGCGTGTTTACAAAGAAGACAGTTTGGTGGTGAAGGAAAAGAATCCGCTTGTTTTGGGCGGTGCACTTTCAAAATCGAATGGCGAATTCACCCTTGAAGATATACCAGTGGGTGAAAAAATAACGGTTCGCTTTTCTTTGGCGGAAGTCGATGCAGCTTATTTTGTTTTCAGTCTAAAACCTTCCGGAGGTCCTATGGGTTTGATTGAAAAAGATTTAGGCAATCTTAAGCTCACGTTCACCGGACAGCTGAATACAGTGACCATTGACGGCAATGGTCCTCGATTGGAATTCGACAAACGCATTTACGATGTTGACAAGAACCCCATGAATTCAGGTGGAACAGCGGAAGATGTATTGCGAAACATTCCCTCACTTCAAGTAGATACAGATGGAAATGTTCAGCTTCGAAATGCTGCTCCGCAGATTTTTGTGGATGGAAGACCAACCACTTTGACCATTGATCAAATTCCAGCAGATGCCATTCAGCGTGTGGAATTAATTACGAATCCTTCAGCGAAATACGACGCAAGTGGCGGCGGTGGTGGAATTGTGAACATTGTCATGAAGCACAACAGAAGCTCGGGATACAACGGAAGTATTCGCACTGGCGTTGACAAGCGCGGAAGAATTAATTCAGGAATGGACTTCAATATTCGTCAAGGAAAAATAAATTTCTTTGCTAACGCCAATTACAATCAACGCCGAAGCATTAGCATTGGAACCACGGATCGCGAAAATGTTACTCCAGCCTTTTCGCTTTTCCAAGATCAGTACAGCATGAATGATGGTTTTATGTTGAATGGAAGAGGCGGATTCGATTGGCTCATTGACAATCGAAACACCATTACTTTTTCAGCGAATATTATGAAAGGATCGTTCGCGCCTTTCGACACATTGAATGTGACAGCAGATACCCTTGATGGCGGAACAGGTTACTACGATCGTGAAAGTCTGACTAAGCGTGCGTTTCAGAACCTTGGAGGAAGCGCTTTGTATAAGCATTTGTTTACCAAAGAAGGAACCGAGTTGAATGCCGACATTAACTTCAACAGAATTAAAAGTGTTTTCGATGGCGATTACACCAATATCTACAACGACGCAAATGCTACCTACTTGATGCAGCACGGAGATGTGTCTCAGTTTTTAGTTACTTCCCAAATAGATTTCGAATCGAAAGTCACTGATCACTTCCGCATTGAGGCGGGAACTCGTGCATCTGTGCGGGACTTTACCACTGAATATAGAAACCAAGAATTAATCGATAGCATTTGGACGGACATAACTTCACTTCAAGTGAATTACCATTACCTCGATCAGGTATACGCCGCATACGGAACAGTTGCATTGGATTTGCCAACTTGGAAAATCAAAGCTGGATTGCGCGCAGAGAGCAGCGATTACAAAGCAGAGCTTTTAAGTAACGGAAGTAACTTCTCGTATAAATATCCATTAGCCCTCTTCCCTTCTTTGTTTGTTACTCGTGTTATTACAGAAAAACAAGACATTCAATTTGCGTTGAATCGCAAGATTAACAGACCGAGTTTCATGACGCTCTCTCCCTTTACTGATTATAGCGACTCGTTGAATGTCCAGCGCGGAAATCCGGGATTGAAACCAGAATTCACGCAATCGGGAGAGCTTTCTTGGCAATGGATTCCGAACAAAAAAAACACTGTACTTATTTCTGCTTATGGCCGATACACTACGAACATAACGGTTCGTCAGCAATACAGAGAACCGAGTTCACTTAATGTTGGAGATACAATTGTTGTGACTTCTTATCAAAATGCAAATAGCAGTCAAGCGCTTGGATTGGAATTCGTTTCGAAAAACTCGATTAGTAAGTTCATTGATATTAGCACCAACATTAACGTGTACAACAGCTCCATCGAAGGAACTAACTTGGACCAGAATTTGAAAAATAACATCAGTTCGTATTGGATTAAGAGTAACATAACCTTTAAGGCACCGAAGAACATTTCCATTCAAGCGATGTTCGATTACAGCAGTAAACGTTCGTTGGAAGTTGGGAGCAGTGAACGCGGAGGTGGCGGCGGCGGTGGAATGGGTATGGGAGGCTGGGGCGGCAGCAACAACACTGTTCAAGGATATATAGAACCTACCTATGGATTGGACCTTTCCGTACGAAAAGAATTTTTAGAAAATAGAAGCTTGGTGCTTTCATTCAGCGCACAAGACGTGTTGCGCACCCGCGTAAACATTGTTCACAGCACTTCGCCTTTCTTCGATCAGACTACCTACAAGCGTCGCGACTGGCAGATGTTCCGTTTCAACATTTCATGGAAATTCGGAAAGATGGATTCTCAGTTGTTCAAGCGTAAGAACATGAAGATGAACGAAGGCGGGATGGAAGGCTGATTCACGGAGTGAAAGATTGGCGGAGCCAAAGATGCTTCGCAAGATTACTTCGTAAAGAGGAGCATGCGAGCTTTCCCCTGCATATCTTTTTTCAATTCTCCTTTCCAATGGTATTGTTCACCAAGAGCTAAAGTTTCATTCGCGTAATTCTCGTGTATTTCGAAGAAGACTTGTTTGACAGTTTCGCAATTATTTGCGAGTTCTAGAATGCGTCGATAGAAAAGTAAGGGGTCGTTTTCCGGAACGAAGAGCGCGAGGTGTGGTTCGTGTTCGACGATAGAAGGACGTATTTCACTTCCTTCTGAAACGGGGATGTAGGGAGGGTTAGAAACAATGGTGTTCCAATTTCCTTCGGGTAAATTCTCTTCCAGAATATTCACTTCCTTCCACTCTACTTCCAATTGTAATTCGGTAGAATTTATTTGAGCTACTTGCAAGGCTTCCTTCGAAATATCACATCCTGAAACTCCCCAAGTTGGTTGTGCTTTTTTTAAAGCGAGGGCAATGGCGCCTGAGCCGGTTCCGATGTCTAGAACCGAATAATCATTCGGTTTTATTTCGTCGAGTATCCATCTCACCAGCTCTTCGGTTTCTGGACGCGGGATGAGAACAGACTTGTTCACGTGTAAATCCATTCCGAAGAAATAAGCAGAACCCAAAACATATTGCAAAGGTTCGTGCTGCGCAATACGCTTGGATGCTTTGTAAATCAAAAGCATCTGCGATTCGCTAACGGTGTCGTTCGCTTTCACCACCAAGTCGGCAGCTGAGAAATTCAAATAATGCCTGAACAATTCGTTCACGACGTTTCGCGCTTCTCTCGCATCGTACACCTCTCCTATTCGCTGAAGCGCGAATTCTTTCAGCGTACTTATTTTGTTATTCGGAAGAATGTGGTTCATTTCACGAAGAAGAATCCGTATCCTTTCCCACCCACTTTCAACGTGTAAGAGTTAGACCCTGCATCGGTTGAAACCACTTCCAATCCGTCTGTGCTCACCTTGCCTTTCCAATAACCCGGAAGCGTAATGTTCACATTGCCTTCGCCTTTCGCGAAGACTGCTATGGAAATTTGATCGAGGTACTTTCTAGCAATAACCAAGGCCTTTTCGTCGGCTTGAAACACATAAGTCTCACCATATATCAGAGGCAAATTCTTTCTTCTCAGTTTTACTAATTTCTGTGTTGAAGTTCTATGTGCCGACTCTTGTTCATTCAATTGATCGAATCGCATCATGCGGCGGTTGTCAGGATCGTTTCCTCCTGGCATTCCAATTTCATCTCCGTAATAGATACAAGGAATTCCGGGAACCGACATTAAGAATGCCGTAAGTTGTTCCAACCGAACATACCCAACATTGTCTTTGTGCTCAATCTTGCGCGACCATCCGGCTTGCTTTGCGTTCTCTTCGAACTTCACGCTTCCATCTGCGTAAGAGATGAATCGCGCGCGGTCTTGATTGCCGGTGATGTTTCCCATCATGTGATGCGATCCGTAATACTTCGCGCTCTCTTGAATGACTCTTCCCAAATTAGCGAAGCTGGTTTCTGGTTTAGCGAAGGCATCTACTGCCGCGTCGTACAAATTGAAATCGAACTGCGCATCCATTTGCTCACTTCCAATGTAAGATTGAATCAGCTCCGGACTTCCATAGGTCTCACCAATTTGAAAAACATTCTTTCCGCTTGCCTTCACTTTGGAAGTAAGTGTTGTCCAAAATTCTGTACGGATGTGTTTCGTTGCATCGTGACGGAATCCGTCTAGATCGTAATTCGTTACCCAAAACATGGCAGTGTCTGTTAACGCGCTAATGACTTCCGGCTTCGCGAAATCCCAGGTTGGAAGGAAGACATCGAACCACGTGGTTAGTCGCTGATCGTCCCAACGCTCGGTGTTCATGCTTCCATCTGGAAGATACAACGGCGTTACCCAATCTTTGTGTTCTTTAATCAAAGGATGATCTTGATGAACGTGATGTGCCACGTAATCGAGGTACACATTCATCTTGTGTTTGTGAGCGACTTTCAACAAGTTTTTGAATTCTTCTTCTGTTCCGAAGCGATCATCGATGGTTCGAAGCGACGTTGGCCAATAGCCGTGGTATCCGCTGAACATGCTTGTGTCTCCGCCCTTGTCCCACAATCCCCATGCGCCTTCTGCATTTTTAGTAATGGGTGAAATCCAGATGGTGTTCGTTCCTAACTTCTTGAAGTATCCGTCTTCAATCGCTTGCGTAATTCCAACTAAATCACCGCCTAAATTGTTTGCGATTGGCTTAATGCGTTCGTCGTTTGTTGGACGATCGTTTTCCTTCTTTCCATTTTTGAAACGGTCTACCATGGCGAAGTACATGACTGTAGCGCGAGTGTCTTTTCGTTTTAGTTGGAAAGATTTCTTCACGGGTCTTCCGTAAGACAAGGGAATAAGTATATCGTTGAAAAGTTGATTTCCGTCGTGCGCGTAGGCACGAATGTGCGCGCGTTTCATTTTCCATGCTTTCGCTGGAATGTTGAAATGCAGCTCCCACTCGCTCAGGTATGGCTCTTGCAAATGCACAATGGAAACAGGGAGGCGTTGATTCTCGAAATAGATTTGCGCGCCTTTCGGTTCGCTCGTGCAATAGATGACTATTTTCTTTCCTTTTTGAGAAAGGACTTCCATTGTTTTTTTCGGTGCGGAAGGAATTTCAATGAAACTATTTTCTCCACCAAGTCCGTTCGGCATTTTGTTTTTGTTGTTCGCGTCTAGCAGTTCGTCTGTTCCGTTTTCCCAAATGCGATACGGATACAATCCTGGCTCTAAAAACAACTCAACGCTGTAGGTTCCGTCTTCGTTGCGTTGCAGAGGTGTTGCATTTTTATTCCAGCCGTTCATTCCTCCAGCAATAAAAACAGAATTTACATCTTTCTGATAAGTTGGAATGTAACTGAAGACGTATGATTTCTTCGCTGAAGCGAAAACAGGAATGTCGTATTCGCTGCTGTTCGTTTCAATATTTAAATTGAAAACGGGTTCGTAGTTTCCTGCTGGAAAAACAACTTCACGCGATGAAGACAGATTTGTTTTGTCGTAAGGACTTGTTGAAATACTCACCACCTCTTCCGGATGAACGATGTAATTCGAAACAGGAATGCGGGTGTAGGTAGTTGGAAGATGAATGGGAGAAGCCAGTCCGGGTAACTCAACAACTTTTTTATTTTTCGAAAGGATACTGCATGAGGAAATCAAAGCAGATCCGATAAAGAAGAAAATCCATTTTTTCATAGTGCGAAGATAAATCGTCCGTTGCAGAGAGCCGTACTTTTCACTTATCTTTCGGCTATGAAATTGAGACGCCTTGCCCCGCTTCTTTTTTTGGTTTGTATTTCTTTCGTTGTTCAAGCGCAGTATACCACCAATCCGATGTTGAACACTCGTTGGTCGAGCTTCGGGTTAGGTGCTAACAGTTCCGACAATTTCTCTTATCAATTGTTCGCGTCTAAATCAACTTTCGAAGAAACGGTTTCAACAACAGTTCGTGCGGCCTATTCTCAAGAACTTTTTGAAGGGCAAGACGATAGTATATTTTTTAGGAAGAACAGATCTTTGGAAGTTGGAGTGTTGTGGGGCCAGGTGTGGGGTAAGAACAACATGTTTTTAGCTGCAAGTGCTGGAATGGGCGTTACGCTCCGGTTATACGGCGACAGTGCCTTGCAAGTAATTGATCAGTTTGTTTACAAAGCGGGTGTAACCATTGGCGTTCCTGCTCAAATAGAAATGGGATATCTTTCAAAGAACGGCGGACTGTCTCTCATGCTTGTTGGCAATTGGAATTTTCGTGAACCATATTACGGGGCTTTGCTTTGTTACACAAGGAAGTTGAGCTTGAAGTAATGAAGAAAGACATTCAAACCAAAGAAGACATTGTGCAGCTTGTAGACGTGTTTTACAACCGCGTTCTTCAAGATGAAAAACTAGCGCACTTCTTTGCGCATTTGAACTTCGAAGAACACAAGCCAAAGATGGTTCACTTCTGGTCTTTCGTTTTATTAGATGAACCTGGCTATACGACAAACGTTTTCGACAAACATGCGAATCTTCATGCGAACTCTAGTGACTTTAACGAATGGGTTTCGCTCTTTCATGCCACTGTTAATGGAATGTTTGAAGGGGAAAAAGCAGAAGCAGCTAAGTTTCGAGCGACAACAATCGGCTATACCTTTGGGTCTAAATTAGACGCACTGAACAACCAATCATGAAAGGCCTATTCGTTTCTATTTTCATTTTTCTATCTATCACTTTAAATGCGCAATTGCTTTTTGAAGGCGGTGCTTTTTATCAAGATACACAAGATATTTCAGCGGCTGTTGATTCGTTCAACACGCGACATTCCTACAATTTAATTTCGCTTGAACATCCCGTGAGAGGATACAGCGGCTCTATCGGATACAGCATTCCGCTGAGCAAAAAGCGATCGCTGTATCTCGCTCCGCATGCGACATACAGAACGCGCACTTCCAAATTATTTGCGGAAGACACCGTTCGTCTCGACCTTCAAGAAGTTCAAATTGGATTGCAATTCATTACCGGACCTAAAGCATGGTTCAACCCTGTTGCAGCTGGCCCTTTGGGTACCCGCATTTTTCTTTTTGTTGAAGCTGGAGTGAATGCGAGTCGGATGAATGTGCAACTGACCGACAGCGCTGCGACTATTCAAAAAAACAATCAAAGCATTGCGCCTTATGTCCAAGCGGGCATTGGTTATCGCGCTTTGTTATTCGGGAAGCACTTGGTCGTTACTCCACGCGCATCGTTCACGGGATACTACACGCAGCGCTTTCGCTATGCCGCGAAAATCTTGAACAACGACGAAGTGTATTTGAAATTCCCGAAGTCTCCGTTAACTCAGGCGTATTATGTTGGAGTGGAATTCTCATGGATATTCAACAAGAAAAAATAAAGACAAAACAAAAATCTGTTTCTTTGCGTTACTGAATTATGACACCTCTCAAAGCCACACTTCTTCTATTCGTCTTCACCACTTTTTCTTTGGGTGGAAAGGCGCAATCTTCGAACGAAGCAGAGCAGCGCATTTTAGAGTGTTACACTTCCCTATCGAATGGCAATGAAAGCAATGCTGAAGACCAATCGAACAAGATGATTGCGGAATTGGAATCGGTGTGTTTCTTGGAAGATTTTTTTGTTTATCCGTTTGAAGCTCTTCGCATGTTCAAGCCTGTTTCTCAAGATGGAAAACTTCGTGTATTTACATGGAATTATCCGAAGGAAGATGGAACACAATTGTATTTCGGATGTGTGGTATTCAAGACTTCGAAATCTGGAGAACCCTTGTTTTTCAAGTTGAATTACACTCCGGTTGCTACTGCGAAATGGGACAATAAAATTTATGACGAAGGGAAATGGCCGGGAGCATTGTATTACGCTTTGGCTCCTATGGGCAAAGGAAAGAAAGCTGGAAACAGCTACGCGCTTTTGGGTTTCGAATCGAAAGATAACTTATCGAATTACAAAGTGATTGAAGTGATTACGATTGAAAGCGATGGATGTAAATTCGGCGGAAACTTTTTCGAGTTTGAAGATCGCAATCCGAAGCGAGTGGTTTTTGAATACAGCGATCAAGTGGCTTGTTCGTTGCGTTATTACGACAAGCAAAAAACCATTGTGGTTGATCATTTATCTCCGCGTGAAGCTATCTACGAAGGCTTCTTTCCCGAGTATGGTCCAGATGGAAGTTACGACGGCTATGTACTAGAAAACGGAAAGTGGAAGTACACGCCCATTATAGACATTGCTCCTTTTGTAGACGGACAGAATGTGCCTTTCAACAATCCAAGACCGTAGGTCTTTCAACCTTTATTTTACTGAGTAACTCCTTTAAACCAAAAATCCCCAACTTACGTCGGGGATTTGGTTGCTTATTGGTGACACTGTAGGGATTCGAACCCCAAACCTTCGCATCCGTAGTGCGATGCTCTATCCAGTTGAGCT
>CAMDFE010000057.1 GCA_945897395.1 Chryseobacterium gleum
AGCACTGAGTCGTACGTTCAAAAAATATTCTTTGTAGACCGCGAGTCTTATGCTGGCTGGAGAAATTACGCTAAAAAAGTTTATTGTATTAAACCGTTATCAGAACAAATGCTTTAAGGCAAGGTGACTTCCAAAACACGATGCCTTTGAAATGATAGAAATAAACAAAGTTCACAAAGAACTTTGTTGTTTTTTATTAATTTAACCTCATGAATCGATTCTTTGCAGCTCTTGCCTTGTCGTTTGTGGGGCAAGTTTCATTTAGTCAGTCCATTAATGATAACCGTCTCATTTATTATCCTTTCAGTGGAAACGCTAATGATGAAAGTGGAAATGGTTTTGATGGTGTTGGCAATGCCACTTTGACCGCTGATCGTTTCGGAAACCCGAATGAGACCTATTATTTCAATGGAACCAACAATTATATTGATC
Source organism: Chryseobacterium gleum (assembly GCA_945897395.1). GTDB lineage: Bacteria > Bacteroidota > Bacteroidia > Flavobacteriales_D > Sanyastnellaceae > CAIZGX01. The sequence continues at coordinate 433 of CAMDFE010000057.1, forward strand.
TATCGAATGACCCCGCACTTAAGCCGGATTTACCTGTAAGTCTTGCTTTTTGGGTAAAATTCGATGATAACGATCCAACCCATTCAACAGTAATCTGCACAGATTTCGCTCAGGATAATCATACGGGCGTTTGGGTTAGTCGATCAAGTACTGGTAATTTGGCTGTTAGTTATGGCGACAATTCTGGGGGAACGACAGGTATCAACAGAAGGACAAAAGCGGGAAGCACCTCATTGCAGGCGAATACTTGGTACCATGTTGCTGTTGTAGTCAATGGAGCGCTTGATATGGAAATTTACATTAATTGTAAAAATAATGGTGGAACCTATTCAGGTTCGGGAGGTTTCATTGAATATTCGACAACTCCAGGAAGCGCTGGTCGTAAAGATTCAAATACGACCGCTCCATCTTTATATTTCAAAGGAACTTTAGATAATCTTATGTATTGGGATAGAGCATTGGTGGACAGTGATTTTAATACTCTTTGTACAAATGTTCATTCTTCTGAAGAAGCTAATTTAATACCCGAAAACTGGACTGTTTTTCCAAATCCGTCTGCGGAAAGCATCAGCGTTAATGGAATTGGAAATGTTACTTTAGCTCAATTCTCAATCTTTGACTCTCGAGGAAAGTTAATTCGAACAAAGACTCAAACTAATGCGAGTATCGACATCTCAAATTTTTCTATAGGCATTTATTACCTACGGATCGAATCCCCAAGCTCTACTAAAGTTTTGAAATTTATTAAGGAATAGAGATATAAATATTTACCTCAACTCCGCCGAACAATGGGCTTGCACACTAAGGCAAAACTTCTGAAATTTCAATCAAACCACCAGGAATTTGTGTTGTCTCGGTGTAGAGCAATTCCTTGTTTACATAAACAGAGATGCTTGTTGTTCCAATTCCTGTATTGATGGCAGAAAGAAATACATTGCCGCCTTTGGAATGTCTAAAAGAAACTTCCCAGCTACCTGAAACAGTTTCTTGTCGCACCGATGGTGTAACCATTGTATACGCAATTAATGCGGATCCACTAGAACTCACTTTGTATTCAACTCTTGGATGTTCCTCCTTGGAACAAGAAAGGAGCATCAAAGACGCAAAAAGTATAGTTAGGATTGTCTTCATAAATTTTATTCGAAAAATGCTAGTCTACAAACAGACCAACCTAATTGTATATTTCAATAAATGTAGTGTTTAATGTCAGCATTCTTTCAGATTAATGCAAGCTGACTCGCAAAACACCTGCGGAAATTTTACACTCAATTGTGTGTACAGGATAGTTATCTTCGGGTGTATGCAACTAAATCAATCATAAGAAGGTCTAAAGACTGAGCAGATAAAAATAAGGGCAAGCTCTCAATCCAATTGCCCAATCGTTAAACAATTAAAAACAAACAAAACATGAAAAGATTATTACTAGGAGCTTTACTACTATTGAGCACAACCAACATATTCTCACAAAATGACACAATTGAAGGTAAATGGTCACAAGCCGGATTTTCAAATACGCTCAGAATATATGAAAATGGCCTCATATATACATACTATTGCACAACGGGCAATTGTGATTCTTTGTATAATACTTATGAAGCTGCCGATGGCAATCATATACCAGGAATAGATGGATATACGCTTCAGAATGGCATTCTAACAATTGACAATGATATAAATGATACTGACCCCGGTTTTGCTTTAGGTTCTGTTACATTTTCGTGTGAAGGAAACATTTATGAAATAGTTACATCCCAAAATATGGCTACTTTTGTTCGATTAAACACAAATCTTGACGACTGCAATTCGGTGTCAATTACTGAAGAAACTCTAAATTCGTCATTCACGACTGATAAATACTACGATTTATTGGGTAGAGAAATTAAGGACATAACAACATACCCAATACATTCTCTCTACATCAAGAACGGTAAAAAATATATCAAAGCTCAATAACAAACTGTGCAAAATTTACTAATGGCAGCTGCAAACAGTTATCATAACAAATGGTTTAAGGCGCGGTGACTCGCGGTGAATAAATTCCTTCCTACCTCAACTCAGCCGAACACTCACTCTGCAAGCCTTGCAAAATGCGTTGCATGCTCTTCTCTACAACCTCATCGGTTAGAGTTTGCTGAGCGTCTTGAAGAATGAATTTCAAAGCGTAAGATTTCTTTCCTTCTGGAAGATTCTTGCCTTCGTAAACGTCGAGCAAATTCACTTCCTTCAACAATTTCTTTTCGCTTTTTAAAGCAGACACACGAAGGCTTTCGAACGTTGTTTCCTTGTTCAACGACAACGATAAATCGCGACGAACCCAAGGGAATTTATTCAACGGTTGGAAGGCATTGCGCTGCTGCGTTTTCAATTTCTCTAACGTATCGAAATCGAATTCAGCATAAAATACTTCCTGCTCCACATCGGTCATTTCCTGAATAGCACCGCTCACTCTTCCCAACTTCACCAACGATTTTTTCTGAGAAGAAAGTTCCATTCCATAAGCGAAAATGGGAGAGTCTTGAATCGAAATCACATCGACTTGCTGAATGCCCAACGCATTCAAAATATTCTCTACCGCCGCTCGCAACTGCGCCAACGACGAAGCATTGCCGCTATTCTTCCAAGACTCAGCGCTTTCCTTTCCACACAACCACAACGCCAGTTTGCGCTTCTCTTTGTATCCGTTTTCCGTCTTGCGGTATTCCTTTCCAATTTCAAACAAACGAAGATCCGTAGCACGATGCTTTTCATTCAACGAAATGCTTTCCATTCCACCAAACAGCAACGTGCTGCGCATGTGCGACAAATCTTTGCTCAACGGATTCAACAACGAAACGCTGTTCACGCCCAACGCCGCATCGAACGCTTCAGCGTACTTGCTCTTGGTAAGCGACATGTTCATGATTTCAGTGTAGCCCTCTGCCACCAACAAGTCGGCAAGACGGAAGTGCAAGCTCTCCGTTTTCCCCTTGGTATTCAAGGAAAGCGTCATACGCGAAGGAAGCTCTACTTTGTCGTATCCGTAAATACGAAGCACTTCTTCCGCAACGTCAGCCGGACGCGTTACTTCCACGCGATTGTACGGCACAAGGACCATCCAGCCGTCTTCGGTTGAAGTAACTTCGAACTGCAAATCGTTCAATATGGAAACAACCGTTTCGCTTGGTATATCAATTCCCAACAACGATTTCAAATAATTTTTCTGAACTGAAATTTCTGTTTTTGGAAGTGCAACCGGATAAACATCTTGTGCTTCAATCAACTCGGCATTTGGATTTTCCGCTTGAATTAATTCCCAAGCACGTGCTAACGCATTTGGAATTCCGTCTACAGCCACGCCTCTTTCAAAGCGAAACGAAGAATCGGAATGTATCTGATTGCGCTTCGCGCTCTTGCGCACACGCACCGCATTGAAGCAGGCACTTTCAAAAACAACGAACGAATCTTCAGCGCTGACGCCCGCATTTTTTCCACCCATAACACCACCCATGCAAAGCACTTCGTTTTGGTTGGAAATAACCACGTCTTCGCTGGTGAGTTTGCGCGAAACACCATCAAGTGTTTCTAACGCTTCATCTGTATTTGCATTTCGAACCGTGATGGTCTGATTCGGAAAATCATTCGCCTTGAACACGTGCAGCGGTTGACCCAATTCATGCTGAACATAATTCGTTACGTCTACGCACAAGTTCACGCTCTTCACGCCAATAACGGCAAGGGTTTCCTGAATGAAGGTTGGCGTCTCTTGGTTTTCAATTCCGCTAACCACTGCGAACGCATAGCGCGAACACTCGGTGTTTTCGTGAAGATCTAATTTCCAATTTTTTTGTTGGAAGGAAATCGGCTTCGCCTCTGTGGAGGTAAGCGTAACTTTTTCTGCGTTCTCGAGATTCCACGCTGCCGCGAAATCGCGCGCCACACCGGCGTGTGAAAGGGCATCTGTTCTATTCGGAGTAATACCAATTTCAAGGCATGCATCGCTTTCAATATTCAATGCAACGGCTGCAGGAGTTCCCACTTCTGTTTCTTCTGGAAGAATAAGAATACCGTCGTGTGAAGCGCCCAGGCCTAGTTCGTCTTCGGCGCAGATCATACCAATTGATTCTGCTCCGCGAATTTTACTTTTCTTAATGGTGAAAGCCTCGCCAGATGAGGGATACAATGTGGTTCCAACAGTAGCCACTAAAACTTTTTGTCCGGCTGCTACATTGGGTGCACCGCAAACAATTTGCACGGGTTCACCTTCACCTAGATTCACTTTCGTGATAGACAAACGATCTGCATCGGGGTGCTTTGCGCATTCGAGCACATGTCCGACAACCACGCCTTTTAATCCGCCTGGAATTTTCTCAACGCTTTCTACACCTTCCACTTCTAGTCCAGTTCTGGTAAGGGTTGCAGCAACTAGGTCGTGAGACGGAAGTGGTTGCACCAATTGAGAAAGCAGTTTATAAGAGATTTTCATATTCGCGAATTAGACTGCAAAAATAAAGACAAACGCGGGGGCGAGGGCTTAGAATTTTCTTACTTTTGCCTCTCTTCAAAAACGGGATGTAGCTCAGTTGGTAGAGTACACGTCTGGGGGGCGTGTGGTCGCAGGTTCAAGTCCTGTCATCCCGACAAAAACCTCCTTATAACCCTTGAAAATCAAGGGTTTTGTTTTTTGAAGTACAAAAAATGAACAAAAAAATGCACCAAAGAAATCAACCCAAAGAAAACTACAACTTCCCTGAACTCATTCAAGCCGTTCCCGAGTTGGGGGTGTTTGTGAAAATGAATGCGTACGGAAATGAGAGTATCGATTTCTTCAATGCTGAAGCGGTGAAGCTACTTAATAAAGCGCTGCTGAAAAGCAACTACGGTATTGCGCATTGGGACATTCCCGCAAATTATTTGTGTCCTCCCATTCCGGGAAGAGCTGAATACATGCACCAAGTAGCCGATCTGTTATACAAGAACAATCCGGAATATCTTCAAGATAAAAAATTGGGAAACAACATTCGTGTGCTCGATGTAGGCGTGGGCGCGAACTGCATCTACCCCATTGTTGGCGTGCACGATTACAACTGGAATTTCGTTGGAACCGACATCGATGAAAAGGCCATTGCCGTTTCACAAAAAATTGTAAACGAGAACGATTCACTTCAACATAAAATTGAATTGCGTCATCAAAAAAATCCGCACGACATCTTTCACGGAATTATCCTTCCCAATGAAAAATTCCACCTCACAGTGTGCAATCCACCTTTCCATGCGTCGCTTCAAGAAGCACAACAAGGGAATCTTCGCAAAAACAGAAACCTGAAAAACACGCGCAACACCAAAGTGCAATTGAATTTCGGCGGACAAGGAACCGAGCTCTGGTGCGAAGGCGGAGAAGAAACCTTCATTGAAAAAATGATACTTCAAAGCGCTGTTTACTCGAATCAAGTCTTGTGGTTCAGCTCCCTAGTTTCAAAGGAAAGCACCCTGAAAAAAATTCAACTCAAACTCGAATACGTCGACGCCTGTGAGATGAAAATTCTCCCCATGCAATTAGGCAATAAGGTGAGTCGGATTGTCTGTTGGTCTTTTCAGAAGGAACTTCGTTGTTAGAACTTCGTTGTTAGAACTGCGTTGTTAGAACTGCGTTGTGAGAACTGCGTTGTGGGAACTACGTTGTTAAATCGTCGAAGACCCTCGTTGCTTGCAACCCTCGTCTGTAAGACCTTCGCGAAGCAATTCGCCCTCGCAACGCCAGTTGCCCTCGTCCTTAGGACTTCCGTTGTTCTTGCCTTCCTTCCTTCTTCTCCAACCCTTGAAAGAAATTCCGAATCACCTGATTGTTGCATTCGACATACTGTCTTTGCGTGGGGCTGCGGAAGAAGGCGCTGAGCTCGTGCTTGCTCATTTTCATTTCCGCAAGAGCAAGGATTTGAATAATGTCTTCGTCAATTAAATTCAGCGCTATGCGCATCTTTCGGAAGATGAGGTTATTCGTCAAGCGTTTCTCTGGAACCGGCAACGGGCCGTCTTTTCGTCCGCGTTTATGAATGATAAATCCGTTCAGAAAAATGGAAAGCATTTCATCGTTAATGTCGAGATACTCTTCGTGATCTTCCTTCTTCAACCAATCACTAACATCAGAACGCGTAACCATAACATCGGTCAATCCGAAAATGTCTATCATCTGTTGATCAGAGAAGTCATAAATAAATCGAATGCGACGGAAGATGCTGTTGTTGGTCATGGCTGATAATAATGTTTTGCGAACTTACAAACAGAATGCGTTGCGAAGGCGAAATGCTTCGCGAGGGCAAATGGCTTTGCGAGGGTGAATAATTCACGAGGGTCCTTCGGACGAGGGTTTAACAACGAAGTTCAAAGTTCTAAAACGATTCTCAAATTATCCTTCAACTGCACCATCTGATCCTTATTCAGTTTTCCTAATTTTTTAATGAAACGTTTATTGTCTATTGCTCGAAGCTGATCGACAAGAATATCACTTTTTTCATCGAGTTGCTTATTGGTGAGTGCAACACGAAGAATCTTTACATTGGGAAGAACATTGGTTGTAATGGGGCAGATTAGGGTAGAAAGATGAATATCGTTCAGCAAGTTTGTTTGCACCACAACAACTGGACGAACCTTACCTGGTTCGGTACCTTTCGAAGGGTTGAGATTCGCTAACCAGATTTCGTATTGACTAATCTTCATCGATGAGTCTTTCGTATTCATCTAAAATATCTCTGCTCGACCCATAAGCCGCTTGTGATTCTTTCAACAATTGATCCCGTAACATCTTCCGGTTGTAATACTTGTTGTATAACTCCAATGCCTCGTTTATGTAACGATTTCGATTGGTTCCCAATTTCTCAACAACCCTTTCCGTTTCCAAAAAAATATCATCATCTAGTTTCAGTGAAAGATTTTTCATGCAGCAAAGATAGTATATACTGAAAGTATACGCTACTCTCGAAGGAAGTTTGTTTCACGAGGGCAAATGGCTTTGCGAGGGCAAATGACTTTGCGAAGGCACCGAGCGTTGCGAGGGTGAATAATTCACGAGGGTCCTTCGGACGAGGGTTTAACAACGTCAGTTCAAACAACGAAGTTCAAACAACAAAGTTCTCAAGAGTTCCTCCGCCAGCGGCAACTCCGGATTCGAATACGTCTCAATGTTTTTTTCTCGGTCGGAAGGAGCGATTTTCAAAACATGATTCATGTTTTCAATAATAATTAAACGCGAGTTAAGCGGATGTGCCTTGAAAAGAATAACGGCATCTTCCTCTTTTACCTGAAGGTCGGTGTTGCCTTGAATAATCACAATCGGAATTTTCAACTTCCAAATCTCAACAGCCGGATCGTATTTCATCCAGGAAATAAGATAAGGCTGAATGCTTGGGCGAAACAGCGAGAACAGTTCTTCAGGTGCGTCTCCAACCAATTCTCCTTTTTTCAATTTGGTAAGACCTTCCTCTGCTGCCCTGAGCATTTTCTTTTGTCCCTTTAGCTGAGTGGAAAGTTGTTCCTTCAAAATAACATCAATGGGTCTTCCCGCTCCAGCGAGCGAAACAAAAACATCGGCTTGTTCGCACGCTAAGAGCCCCAATAACGAGCCTTCGCTGTGTCCGATAATAATTAGCTTGTTGAAACGTGCATCAGCTTTCAATTCAGACGCCCAAGCATTCGCGTCTTCCACATAATTCTCGAAACTCAATTGCTCTTCGGAAATCATTGCTGAAGCGCTCTTGCCAACGCCTCGTTTATCGTAACGAATCGATGCAATTCCTTGAGCAGCTAACTCGTGAGCGAGCATTTGCAACGAATTGTTTTTCATTTGAGCATTGTTCCCGTTGCGGTCCGTTGGTCCGGAGCCCGCGATAATCAGGGCAACAGGAAAGGTTCCCTTCAAGATGGGAACCGTAAGCGTTCCCGATAATTCACCTGTTGAAGTCTGCAGTGTTTGATCCAATTCGAAATAACCCAAACGATTTTCAGACTGCGCGAACGGTCCACTTCCAACCAGAAAAA
>CAMDFE010000058.1 GCA_945897395.1 Chryseobacterium gleum
AGACGAAGAAACCGCAAGCATAGGCGGCGCCACGAATATTTTAGGAAATAAAATGTTTGTGTATTTCGAAGGCACCGATCAAGAACTGCGCGAGCAAATTGCCTTGGGTCTTTCACGAATCATGTATTTGCAATTGATGTACGGTGGCGATTGGAGAAGCGTGGTTCGCGGAAACAATCGCATAGCAATTCCCACGTGGTATTCCGAAGGTGTAATTCGTTATGCAGCATTGAAGGACCGACGCGAAAGTGAACGCACCGCGGAAGATTGGTTCGCCAACGCACGCTATCCGAATATTCATAGATTAACTGGAAGACAAGCGGGATTAGTTGGACACAGCTTCTGGTCTTACATCGGAAACATCTACGGTGAAAATGTTGTGCTCGGAATTTTGAATATGACGCAATTGTTCCGCGGCACCGACGGCGGATTTCAGTATGTCATTGGAAGAAACACAGAAACCGTTGTGGGCGACTATCAGCGCTTTTTAGAACAAGGAAGAGATCTGGTTAAAGTGGAAGAGGAGTTGTCTAATCTTCATGTTAAACGAAAAAAGTTCCAATTGCTCGAAACTGAATTGGTTGGAAAATTCAAGAACGAATACCTGCACGTAACGCCTTCGTACGATCACCTGAAATGGGCGTACACCATGCACAACAAAGGCGAATACACAGTCTATATTTACGATACAGAGACGAAGGAAAAAACGAAAGTAGCTCGTGGAGATTTTAAGAGTGATCGCATTCCAGACGAGAGTACCCCACAATTGGCGTGGCATCCGAATGGTCAAGTGCTCTCTTATGTAACCGAGAAAAACGGTAAATTATTTTGGAACACCTACCAACTTGAAAGCAAGGAGAAATCTTCGAAGGAATTATTTCAGGTTGAAAAAATACAGAGCATGTATTATGCTCCAGATGGAAAGAAGGTGGTTATAAGTGCAACCCTTAATGGAAAAACGAACATCAGTTTACTGCCCATTACGGCGAATATTCCTCAGAAATTAACTGACGATAATTTCGACGATACAGACCCCGTTTTTTCTGCAGACGGAAATACAATTTACTTCAGTTCGAACAGAGGCAGTAACCTCGCCTTGAACTATCACGACAGTATTCGTTCAGAGGACTCAAATTTCCATATATATAAATTGAAATTAACCGATGATTATAAAAATGAGGACCTCATTCAACTAACGAATGCGAATTATTCTGATCGGAAGTTAGCTTTAGCGAAGGACAATAAAATTCAATTTATTCGAAGCAAAGTCTTGTATGATGAGCGTTGCTCGGTATACAGAGACAGCGCCATTTCAAGCATTGACACGACCATTCATTACCGTTATTTTAATGTGACAGAAGTGTTGCAAAAATCGAATCGACAAACGTCAGGGTTTTTTATAGGTTCCGATTTTAACGAAGGAATCTGGATAGCCGATGAGTTGGGAGTTCCCTATGCCACAGATTTGAATTTGGTGAATGATAGAGCCATAGAAATTGAAGGTGATGAGAGTCAACCGGAAAAAGAAAAGGCTCCGTATTCTGAAATGATTTGGTTCCCCAAGAAGAAAGATGCAACGCGAATCGACACCGAAAACTTTGCATTTCCAGGAGATAAAAAACGCCAGTTAGAAAGTTTGAAGCAGGCAGAGGTGCTAACAAAATTGGCGAAAATAGAAATTCCGAAGACAAAGAATTACATGGTGAATTACACCACGAGCTATGTGCAATCTTCCGTCGACAATCAGTTCGCGAGTTCGTTCTACCAGAATTATACGGGACCCACTAGCATCTCCCCCGGTTTTTCAGGATTCTTTAAAGTTGGAATTTCAGACTTAATGGAAGACTATAAGTTAACCGCAGGTGTTCGCATAGCTGCCAACTTCAACAACAGTGATTTCGGATTGTCTTTTGAAAATTTGAAAAACCGTTGGGACAAGAAAGTGTCTCTGCAAAGACAAGGACAAGAGATCACGCAGCAGTATGCCACCATACGCATTCAGACGTATAATCTTACACATGAATGGAAATACCCATTCACAGAAACAAGTGCTCTTAAATTAACTGCTATCGGTCGTAACGACCGAATGGTCGTTCTGTCGAGTGATCCCTACACGGCGTCATACAAAAATCAGAAAGAGTGGAACGTTGGTGGAAAGGTTGAATACATTTTCGACAACACGTACATCAAAGGTTTGAATTACAGAACGGGCACCCGCTTTAAAGCTTGGGGTGAGCACTTCCGTCAGCCGAACAAGCTGAAAGAGCAAAATTCCATCTACGTTGCTGGGTTTGATTTCCGCCATTACCAATCCATTCATCGTGATTTAATTTTCGCGTTTCGTTTGTGCGGAAGCAGTTCCTTCGGCGATTACAAAGTGGTCAATTACCTGGGCGGAGTAGACAATTGGCTGGGGCAGAAAGTAGATAATTCAGTTCTTGTATCTGCTACACAAGGATACACGTTTCAGGCCTTTGCAGGGCCGTTGAGAGGCTTCTACGTGAATGCGCGGAACGGAAACAATTTCGTTTTAAGTAATTCAGAATTACGCCTTCCGATCTTTCGGTATTTAAGTAATCGTTCTATCAAATCAGATTTCGCTGATAATTTTCAAGTCATTGGATTCTTCGATATCGGAAGTGCTTGGACAGGAAAAAGTCCATACGATGACGCGAATGACTTCAACACAATTACCGTAACGCAAACTCCAGTAACGGTGCAATTGAGAAGCAACAAGGAGCCTATCATTTACGGATATGGATTCGGATTGCGTTCGAAAGTTTTAGGTTACCACATGCGCGCCGATTGGGCGTGGGGCGTAGATGATCACACAGTATTGCCGCGTGTATTTTACTTGTCGTTGAACTTAGACTTCTAAGTTATTTCAAATTCCAAACAGTGTATGCTAACGTGTGTCCAACCGCTTTTAAAGTGGGTTTGCTAATCACGCTCATGTTGTCTGAATGCGTGTGATGTGATCCTCCGAATTCAAACTGAGTGCCCATGAAATTTGGACGCATATCTACAATGTCTAGAGAAGGAACATTTGCTTGAATCATGAACAAATGGTCATCGACGATTCCAGCAGTCTCTTCGTTTTGAAAATATTCGCCGTAACCAAGTTTCGCAGCATTGCCCCAAATGCGATTCACTGCATTTCCTGCCGATTGCATGGAATATCCTTCCTTGTGGAAACGCGCTCCCTCTGCACCAACCATATCAAGAAGCACAGCGTATCTCATCGTGCGTTGTGGCTTTTGTTTCGCCCATAATTGCGAACCAAGACACCATGTGTAAGCATCGTTTTCTCCGTCGGGAGCCCACTCAGGTTTTCCTCCGTCTTCACTATCGAATAAAATAAAATCAACGCCAATGTCTTCAGGCAAATCTTTTGAAATACGCGCCAATTCCAACAATACACCAACACCACTCGCCCCGTCATTCGCTCCGTCTATGGGTTGTTTGTGTTTACTCGGATCGGGATCTTTGTCTCCATATGGACGACTGTCCCAATGTGCAGCCAATACAATGCGCTTCGTGGCTCCTGCATGAATAGAAGCAATTATATTTCGAACGGGAGTGTTCCCACCTTCCCAATTGGGCATAGTGCCTACTTGTTCTTTAACGGTACAATTGTAACTTTTGAATTTTTCAATCAGCCAATTTCCGCATGCTGCGTGGTTCGCATTTCCTGGAACACGCGGACCAAAAGCCACTTGTTTTTGAATGAAGGAATAACAACTGTCGGTCATGAAATCGGCAGGTTCTAAAACAGTTCCATTCTCAGTGGTATTGTTTTCTGCGCTCTTTGATTTTCTGAAATACGGTTCTAACGTCTTGAATAGAAGCACCCCTACAACTAACACAATAAGCACAATGGCTATAACCTTTTTATTATTTTTCATGTGTCCAGGATGTTCCTTCTTTCGAATCTTGAAGTTGAATGTTTATTGCTTTTAATTCATCGCGAATTAAGTCAGATGTTGCGAAATCTTTTTTGCCTTTGGCCTCCGCACGCAAACGAATAATTACTTGCATCAGGTCGTTCGAAATATCGTTTGACGCACCGCTGACTTCCGCTTGAAGTCCGAGTACTTCGAACACAAATCCGTTCACTAATTTTTGAAGACGATCTATGTCTGATTGTATGAGTTGGATTTTATTATCCAAACACGAATTAATCACTTTCACGGCTTCGAACAAATGCGCAATAAGAATAGGAGTGTTGAAGTCATCGCTCATGGCTTCGTAGCAGTTCTTTTCTAACGCTTCTATATCATAAGTGCTCGAATCGCTTCCCGTTAATGAACCTACTTTTTCTATGGCTTGCATTAATCTTTCGAAACCTTTTTCAGAAGCCTTCAGTGCTTCATTGCTGAAATCTAATGTGCTTCTGTAATGCGCTTGCTGCATGAAGAAGCGCACAACCATGGGCGTAAATCCTTTTTCCAAAAGCGCATGTGTTCCAGAAAATAATTCATGTGGAAGGAAAGAATTTCCCAAAGACTTCGACATCTTCTGTCCGTTTACGGTTAGCATGTTCGCATGCATCCAATAACGCACAGGTGCTTTTCCGCAACACGCAGTATTCTGCGCAACTTCCGATTCATGGTGCGGGAATTTCAAATCCATTCCACCTCCGTGTAAATCGAATTCCTCTCCCAAATATTTTGTGCTCATGGCAGAACACTCCAAGTGCCATCCCGGAAATCCTTCACCCCAAGGCGAAGACCAACGCATGATGTGCTCAGGAGATGCAGCTTTCCACAAAGCGAAATCGGCGAAGAAACGCTTCTCTTCTTGTCCGTCTAACTCTCTTGTATTCTCCAATAACTCATCTACGTTTCTTCCGCTCAATTCACCATACGGAAAAACGTCTTTGTATTTCTTCACATCGAAATAAACGCTTCCGTTTACTTCATACGCATATCCATTTTTAATAATCTCTTCAATCATGGCAATCTGCTCCATGATGTGTCCGGTTGCGCTTGGCTCAATGCTCGGCGGATGGTTATTGAATTCACGCATCATGTCGTGGAAATACGTCGTGTATTTCTGCACAATTTCCATCGGTTCAACGTGCTCCAATTTCGCTTGGGCACCAATGCGATCCACTCCCTCATCGAATTCCGTGGTGATGTGTCCAACGTCGGTTATGTTTCGCACATAACGAACTTTGTATCCAAGAAAAGTCAGATATCTATAAACCGTATCGAACGTTACGAACGTTCTACAATTTCCTAGGTGAGCGAAATTGTAAACAGTAGGCCCGCACACATACATTCCAACGAATTGTTTGTGAATAGGAGTGAACTTTTCTTTCTTTCGAGTAAGACTATTGTAAATGAACAAATCAACCATACTGCAAAGAAACGAAGACGCAATAAAAAAAGCCTCATTCATTGAGGCTTTTTATGAGGCTATTACTTTCACTTAAGAAACTTTCTTCGCAATTTCTTCTAACATGGTTGAAACCAATCGAGGCATTGTGTATTCAATCTCCCAATCCCAATGGTTCTTCGCAGAAGAATCGTCAATACTATTAGGCCATGAATCGGCTAGGCCTTGACGGAAGTCTGGTGCATAACTAATTTCAAATCCAGGTAAATGTTTTTGAATTTCTTCAGCAAGCTGTTTCGGTGTGAAGCTTATTCCTGCTAGGTTGTAAGCGCTTCGGATTTTTATCTTTTCAGCATCCGATTCCATCAGTTGAATGGTAGCGCGAATAGCGTCTTCCATCATCATCATCGGAAGTTCCGTGTTTTCCGAAAGGAACGATGTGTATTTGTTTTCCTTCAACGCAGAATAAAAAATATCTACGGCGTAGTCTGTAGTTCCTCCGCCCGGAGCAGAGCGGTGTCCAATCAATCCTGGGTAACGAAGACTGCGAACGTCAACGCCGTACTTCATGAAATAATATTCGCACCATCTTTCACCCGCCAACTTCGAAATTCCATAGACGGAAGAAGGTTCCATCACTGTGGTCTGAGGCGTTTGATTGGCTGGAGTAGTTGGTCCGAATGCCGCAATGGAACTTGGCCAAAACAAACGGAACTTAAATTCTTTCGCAAGTTCAAGAATATTTAGAAGCCCTTCCATATTTAACTTCCACGCATACATCGGATTCTTCTCTCCAGTTGCGCTCAATAGCGCAGCAAGCTGATAAACTTCTGTTACAGCATGGTCTTGAATGCATGCGCGCAAGGCGTCTGCATCCAAAACATTCAACTGAACATAGGGTCCATCTTCTGAAGAAACGCTTTCTGCTGCTTGAATATCGGCCGCGATAACATTGTCTTGTCCCAACTTCGAACGAAGGGCCAGCACAAGCTCAACGCCTATTTGTCCTCTGCAGCCAATAACCAACGCTTTTCTATTCGTACTCATAGTTAAAAATGTTTTCAAAAATAGGTATTTTCGCGGCATGGCAATTCCACAAATTGAAATTGAAGATTTCAATTACACACTTCCTGAAGATCGCATTCGCGTTATTCCACTCGAAGAACGCGCGGCGTCCAAATTGTTGGTGTATGAAAAAGGTGAAATCACAGATTCAGTTTTTTCTGAATTGCCGAATTTTTTGAAGGAAGGAGATCTGTTAATTTCTAATAATTCGAAAGTTATTCCAGCTCGAATTATTTTTCAAAAAGAATCGGGTGCCTTCATAGAGATCATGTGCCTAGCACCCTTTGGCACCTCATACACAGAAGCCTTTTCGGCACATGATAGGGTTTCCTTCACAGCTTACATTGGAAATTCAAAACGATGGAAAGAAGGAAAATTAGAATTGAAAATCAATTGGAACAATTCCCCCGAAAGCGTTTTCATCGAAAGAACAGGAGTTGAGAAAGATGCCTTCGTTGTAACATTCACTTGGAACTTTAACGCGGTCTTCTCCGAAGTCATAGAGGCAATCGGACAAGTGCCGTTGCCGCCGTATTTTCAACGAAAGCCTGTGGCCAACGATGTTAGCAGATACCAAACCGTCTTCGCGAAAACCGAAGGGTCTGTTGCCGCACCCACCGCCGGTTTGCACTACACTAAAGAAGTTCTTCAAGCCATTGCGAATGCTGGCGTTAAGCAAGAGCAAGTTTGTCTGCACGTTGGCGCAGGAACATTCAAGCCCGTCTCAGCAGAGCGCATCGAAGACCATGAAATGCATGCTGAATTTTTTGAAGTGACACGCGAGTGCATTCAAGCGATTTTAAATTGTGAAGGAAGAGTCATTGCGGCAGGAACCACTTCCATGCGAACGCTTGAAAGTTTATATTGGGTGGGTGTTCGCGTTTTAGAGCGAAAAGAGACAGATTCTGTTCATCAGTGGGAACCTTACATGTCGAATATAAAATACTCGAAGGAAGAGGCGCTAATGGCTCTGATGAATCATCTCGATGGAACGAATCGAAACAGTATTTGTGCATCGTCAAGTATTTGCATAGCACCCGGATATTCATTTAAGATTTGTTCCGGTCTTCAAACCAATTACCATCAACCAAAAAGCACATTGTTATTGTTGGTTGCTGCTGCCGTAGGCGAGGAGTGGAAGCGCATTTATTCGCACGCCATGGATAACGAATACATGTTCCTGAGCTACGGCGATACCATGTTACTCTGGTTCTGAGAAATGAAAAAAGATGCCGAAGCATCCTTTTCAATTATCGAGATTTTAAAAATTAATCTTGTGGGAAGAAACGGTAGTCTTCAATTTCAGCTGCTTCACGAAGTGAATTAAACAACGTCGCTGGAGCGCTTGCTTTTTGTCCGCGTATTTTATCATTTCTGAAAGAAACGTAATTGTCTGGACTTTCAACATTCGTTACATCAGCAACACGTTGAATAACGTAAACACCACCTTTTCCTTTAATGGGGGCAGAGATGTTTCCAGTCGGCAAGCCGAAGGCAGCACCAATAGCAGCACTTTCAGTTTCTTGAACACCGCTTGCAGGAATGTTACGCATGGCCATTGAAAGTGTTTCGAAAGTCATTACTTGACCTGAAACTTTACCAGCGATTTCTTCCATAGAACCGCCAGTCATCATAGCCATGTACTTTTCAGCTTTCTTTTCTTTAATCACTTCTTGCTTCACGCGATCATATACGTTACGTAATGAAGGAACGCCTTTTTCTTTGATTTCCATCAAACAAACAATTACAATTCCGTCATCAACTGAAATAGGTTGCGAGATAGCCCCTTCTTCTGTTTCAGCGTTGTAAGTCCATCCGATAATTTCAGATGCATTCTGAACACCGCTCACCGCAGTAGCTTCAGGACGAACATTCGGAGAGTAGGTTAATCCACCAT
>CAMDFE010000059.1 GCA_945897395.1 Chryseobacterium gleum
GAAATTCTCTTTTGGCCATTGCTTGGTAAACCACACAGAAGATGGAGCAACACACACATAAGGTTTACTTATAAATTCTGTAACTGCCTCAAAATTTTGAACTGAAGGAAACAATCGCGGAGGGAAATCACCTGGAACAAATTCGCGAAGTAATTCCAAATTCCTGTTTACTTCGTGCCGCCCATTGTTCACTTCATGCTTGAACTTCGAACTGAAACAAAACGAAAATGGATTCTCTTGGAAGCCAATTTTTTTAGCCGCCCCGCTTCGCCAAGTAAGGAAACCTGTCGAAGCAAAGCGTTGCAAATTGATCACGCAATCGAATTTCTCTTTTCGAATTTCATTTCCTAATTGAAATAAATTTCGAAGCTTGTTTTGGTGTTTGTTCCAAATCAAAATTCGATCGATAAACGGATTATTCTCTAGCAAAGACTCGTTTCCCTTTCTAACTAAAAAATGAACTTCTGCATTATCCAATTGCGCCAATGCCTCGGCCATTGGGGTTGCTAGAACCACATCGCCGATGAACGCTGTTTGAATAATGAGAAACTTCATACTTACTCGTTGCCGAGAATGCTAATTAAAAGTTTTACCGGAACATAGCTTCTTGAAATTCCATCGAACATATCCAAATTCACGTATTCAACATAAACTTCCTTGTTCAAATAAAACGAAGGGTCAGCCTGAATATCGTCGGATCCATCGAACCAATACAACCAAAGTAGTTTCTCTTCAACACCCTCTACATTAATAACAATGTATCGTTGAGCACCACCTTCTTCTCTTACATATCTTCCTGTCATAATGCCAATTTCTGCATCTTCTTCAGAATACTCCTCTTCAACTTGCTCCCCAGATTCATCATACTCTTCTGAGGCCTCAGCTTCGCTATTTGCATTGTGCGCCATGATAATGGAAAGCTCGATAAACTTGGGACACATGGCACCCAATTTTTTACCTACTTCAATTCCAATTTGATATCCAGTTTCTTGATTGAATTCTTTCAACTTCATTTCCTTCATCAGCGCATCCATGTTCTCCATGATTGACGGAGCCATGCATTGTCCGAGCATCATCTCAGCATCCATAGAGCTCATGTCGTTATTGATTTCAGTGGCATTGATACACTCACAAGCAGCGTTAGCCACCTTATCAATTGCAGAGCGTTGAGCGAATGTTGCAACCGATATTATCGATGCAAATAAAACTAATGCGATTTTTTTCATTTTGAATTTATATGGAAATTATGCGGATACATTGTATTCTCTCAATGCCGCGTTGAGTGAGGTTTTTAAATCTGTGCTTTCTTTTCTTTTACCTATGATTAATGCACATGGCACTTGAAATTCTCCAGCAGGAAACTGCTTCGTGAAACTTCCTGGAATCACTACCGAACGTTCCGGCACTTCACCAATGTATATCACAGGCTCCTTTCCGGTTACATCAACAATTTTTGTCGATTGTGTTAGAACGACATTCGCACCGAGCACCGCTTCTTTTCTTACCCTTACTCCTTCAACCACAATACAACGAGATCCAATGAAGCAGTCGTCTTCTATAATTACAGGGGCTGCTTGAACGGGCTCTAAAACTCCCCCTATTCCTACGCCACCACTCAAGTGTACATTCTTTCCAATTTGCGCGCATGAACCAACAGTAGCCCAGGTGTCGACCATTGTGCCCGCACCAACGTATGCACCAATGTTCACGTAAGAAGGCATCATAATAACACCTGCTTCCAAATGCGCTCCGTAACGAGCAATGGCATGAGGAACCACGCGAACTCCTTGCGCCGCGTAGTCTCTTTTTAATTCCATTTTATCGTGAAATTCGAACGGACCTACTTCAATGGTTTTCATTTCTTGAATAGGGAAATATAAGATCACAGCTTTTTTCACCCAATCGTTCACCTGCCAGTTGCCATTTTCTAGAGGTTCGGCAACGCGTAACTTCCCTTTATCCAAGGCTTCAATAATTTCCCGAATGGCCATTCGGGTATCTTCACTCTTCAATAATTCTCTGTTCTCCCAAGCTAATTCTATGGTCTCTTTATGCTGTAACATGCTTTTGCTATAATTTCGTCAAAAATAAGCGAAAACATGTCAAAGGCATTGGGAATTGATTTTGGAGAAAAGCGCACGGGATTGGCCATTACCGATAGTCTTCGTATTGTGGCTTCGCCGTTGGAAACTGTTCCGACAGATAAACTCAAAGCTCACTTAATTCAATTGGTCCCGAAAGAGAAAATTACCACCTTGGTATTGGGAGAAGCCCGTCATGCAGACGATACAGAGGCGCCCATTACCATTAAGCAAAATGAATTTGCCGACTGGTTACGAAAACAATTTCCTGCGATTGAATTGGTTCGAATCGATGAGCGCAATACCAGTCAGCTCGCAGCTGAAGCGCTTTATCAAGGAGGTATGCGCAAAAGTCAACGTCAGATAAAAGAGAATCTAGATAAAGTCAGCGCAGCAATTATCCTGCAATTGTACTTGAATTCGTAAACGGATCAAGCTGTTTCATCACTTCCAGCAAATTTTTCCAACCCACAATTTCTGCTGCGTACAAAAGTGAAAAGACACGCTCTTGTTGAATGTGATTCGGATGAGTGAAAGCGAAAAACTTTTCTAATTGACTAAATTTTACTTCTTCTTTCGATTTAATCGCCTTCTTTATTTTTTGTTCAATATTACCCCATTGATCCAACTGCCTCTTTTCTTCCGCACTTAACCAACCCACTAACGAGCCATCTATTTCAGAAATATAACGGCGCAAATTCTCAAAGCTTTTTGACGTTTCTGAAATCTCATTTTCAAAAGATTTCACATTCATTGCACCCAACATTTTCTTTTGGGCGTCGTGCAATTTTTCTTGAACCAATTCAACAAGGTCTAATTCATTCTTCGCTACAAATTCTATGTCTCTCTTCCGCAGGAGTACCATTGAAATTCGATGAACTAAAAGTGGCATTTGAATATTTGCAGCATGAAACGCATTCTTCAATTGAAGCCAGTAGGCCAATTCTGAAGGACCTCCGATATAGGCAATGTTTGGAAGCACCGTTTCTTGGTATAGCGGACGCAGCAACACATTCGGACTCAATGCACCTGAAATTTCGCTCAACTCCAATTTCGTGAAGTACCTTTCGCCATCACTCGTTTGAAATTGCGCACCGTATTTATCGATGCGCTTTCGAATTTTCAAATCACCGTTTTCCTTCAACCAAAATAAATTAAATTCTCTTGGTTGAATGTTTGGATTGTATCCCGAATTTTCCAAAGCATTATTCGCTTTAGACACTTCAGAAAAAATAAATTGCTCTTGAATTTCCTTATCGAAAAGAGATGCTGACAACTTCTTTAACACCTCGTCATTTCCATCTATGCATACCAAACCAAACTCGCCTAACAATTCATTCACCCAGAAACGTGTTGCTTCGGCAAAATTATTTTTCGAATAGGCTTGAATAAACAATTCACTCAATCCTATTTCGTTGAACTTTCCCTCTGCTTTTCGTTCATTCAACCAAGAATAAAATTCTTTTGTTGGAAGTTCACCAGCGATGCCTTCGAAATCCTTTGCGAGTTCAACCTTTTCACTTCCCCAATGGAAGTGACGAATCTCTTCAATGTCATGATCTTCCGAGGCCATCCAGTATACAGGAACAAAATGAAATTCACTCTGCGAAGTGTTTAATTCCTGGGTAATTCGAATGGCCGTGAATAATTTGTAAATCAAATAAAGCGGACCACCTGCAGAACATATCTGATGTCCAGTTACAACCGTGAACGTATTTTCTGAACGAAGCGACTGAATATTCTTTTCTAACTTATCAGATAAAACGAGCTGTTGATATTGCTGAATTAATTGGGTCGATAAGACACTCCTTTTCTCATTTGAAAATGATCTGTTACGAGCCGATGAAATACAATTTTCTTTCGTGAAAAAATCCGAAATGAAAGGTCGCACATTTTCATCTTGATTCAATAAATCTTGAACCAATGGTGAAACTTTAAGCGGGATTTCTTGAATGACCTTCATAACGCGAAGGTACTGCTACTAGCGCAGAAGTGTAACATAACCAGATTGCGTTCCATCCTCACCTGTTTTCGCAATTCTGTATTTAACCACGTAGTAATACGTTCCATCTGGACAAGCGGTTTTGCCGTTCGTGCCGTCCCACATCGGATTGGAAACATTTTTCGATTGGAAAAGCAACTCGCCCCAGCGCGAAAAGACCTCAACACTTACAATATTTCCACTTTCACCAACAGGCATGAACACATCGTTTTGTCCATCGCCATTCGGAGTGAATGAATTCGGAACAAATACAAAATTCACTTTATCAGGTGCTGGACCTTTATCTGAAGAATTCTCATCGGGAACATTATCGCCGTCTATTTCAATACAGGAAAAATTATCTACGAAATAATATCCAACTTCTGGGTTTCCAGAACCTTCTATTACAATCTCGCGCTCTGAATCAGAGCCAAAAACACCTAATGTGAAAAATTTCTCGTCATCAATTAAAGGCATATATTCGAAACTGATTTTTTTCCATGTTTCAGAATAATAGACGCTATCAATTGCAAATTGAGGAGAAAAATAAAGCGGGTCGAATCCGGTTTGAACAGGCGCAAAGGTTGACAAATAAACTCCAATGTGATCTATCGCTAGACCTGCGGTGCTGGTTACTGTTGATTTTCCGTTCGCCAAATAGAACGAGATTTTATATTTCTTTCCTCGGACTAGGGGTGCCTGAAGTTGGCATTGCAGATAGGTTCTTTTGTTCGTGAAATTTCTTCCACACATTGTAAGTCCAACCATGGCGTTTCCGTTGTTTGCACTCAACAAACCAAAGGGAGTTTCCGGTAAATCACAAGCGCTACTGGCACCTACTTTATAGAAATCAGGACCTGCAACATCACTTCCCGCGTTACTCCAGCCGACGATTTTACCCCATTCACCCAATAACTGTGGTATAGCGGTGCTCTGCTCGAAACTCGGGTTTGGAAATTGTGCCTCCGCACTAAACGAAGCCACCAAAAGAATTAAAACGATGTAGTAACGCATAACACGAATATAAGTCAAAGCCTTGTATTTATTTTCCATCGTTCATGAGTATTCGTAATCCAAGAAATAAGTTACTGTATTGCATATGATAATTCACACCTGATTCACTCACTTTATTCACGGGTGGAAAACTCCAGTTCGCTTGCACAAACGCGTTTAATTTTTTCGTTAAACGAAATTCTGAACCCACTCCGACCAACACCCCGAATTGATTCCAATTCTGATTACTAAGATTCACGTTTACAAAACTACCAGCAGAATTTAAGAAAAGCATCTGACCCGAATTACCCCCTGTGTTTTTCAACTTAAACGAACGATAAATGGGGGAGATTTCTCCGAATGCTCTCCATTTTGATTTAGCAGTAAAATCATTCACATAAAAACGGAATTTCAAAGGCACTTGAAGCGAACTTAAACTGAACGGTTGTGAGAACGTGGAAAGACTCACGGTGTCTAATTCAAAAACACCGGGTTGCACCTCTGTCTGAAAGACTTGTTCAATTTGATTTTCGCTAGTGAAAAATGAAACAGTGTTGCTCGTGTTGTATGCCAATGCATTCGATTCGTTAGTTGTGCCATTCGACCTCAAAACAGCAACTCCAATTTCGATATTTTTATGCGCTCTGAAGTATGCTCCTAACCCGAAATTTGAGTGATAAACTATGCTCTTCGAAATTCCAAGAAATTCATTCACATTTACCAACTCTTGGTAAAATTGATTCGAAATAGAAAAATCAGTCATCTGTAATCCAAAGCCACCATCCAGCCCCCAAACTGGCGTATTTCGTTTTTCCTTGAAATCATTCTTTCTTGCTTGATTCAACGAATCTGTCATTGGCGAATTACGTTCCTCAATGTATATCACTTCGCCATCAATAATAAGCGTGTCTGAAACGACAAAAGCCCAAGATTCTTGGGCTATGAGAACAAACAAACTTATTATACATAAATATCGCATGGTAAAGCGAATGTACGGATTCACTTCCCAGTAAGCCTTGTCAATTTCAGCGATCTACCTTTCGGCTTAACAACCTCTGTACTCAGCTTCGGAACTTGAATCTCCTCCGGCATTTTTTGAACATGAACAGACTCTGCATATTCTACAAGAGGTGGAGTGACACAGGTGATTTTTACTGAATCTTCATTTATCATTGAACTTGCTACCGGCTGACTTTCACTGCTGCCCGAGCGCTTTGAACTTAGCGCGGAGGGTTTATCGTTTTGAACTAATATGGCCGGTGTACCTTCCTCATTCAGACTGGCTGCAGGCGCGGAATAATCTAATTTAGGGGCAACAGAGTTTAAAGAAGCGGGGGCAAGAGACTGCGCAACTTCAACGTGACCACCACTATTCACAAAAACAAGAGCTAAAACTCCGGCACCAATTAATGCGACAACATACACATTCATCGTGTACCAAGAAAAACTCCAAAAAGACTTCTTCTTATTCAGAGCCTTTTGAATTCGATCTTCCATTCCAGCCGGTGCCTGTGGAGCGTAATTCTGCAAGTCTTTCGCGACTTTATTCATTAAATTTTCCATATACTTATACTTTTTATTCTACTGGTATTTTCTGCGCACTCAAATCGAGCAACGCCTTCTGTAAATGTCCCTTTGCACGAGAGAACTGTGACTTCGATGTGTTTACATCTATCTGCAGCATCTCTGCAATTTCTTTGTGTTTGTATCCTTCCACCGCATACAAATTGAATACTGTACGATATCCGCTTGGAAGCGCCTGAACACAAATCATTAACTCTTCCATGGTGTAGTCTACGTCGTGGTGCTCTACCAAACTGCTTGCGTATTCGGAGCGGTCATCAATTTCATCTTCCAACCTTCCGCGCAAGTTTTTTCTATATCCTGTTATTGCTGTGTTCACCGCAATTCTGCGCACCCAACCTTCGAAACTACCAGCGGACTGATAGTCTTTCAGGTGATTGTATATTTTAACAAAAGCTTCTTGCATGGAATCCTCTGCCTCCATTCTGTTTTTCGCGTAACGAAGACAAATTCCAAACACCAACGAAGAAAACTTCTTATACAACAAGTGTTGCGCCGACTTATCGCCACGAATACACGATTGTATGAGAGTCTTTTCTTCCATTGTTATATCATAGACAACTCCCCCTTAAAAAGGGTTGCACCACTAAAATTAATAGAAATTACTGATACTTGTACACCCCTTCTCCTTTGTTCTTGGAAAGCATGCGGTAATCGAGGAAGTATATCATTCGAATAGAAACCGAGTTGCTGAAAGGCATTTGAGTGGTTTGATTGAAATCGGAAAGCAGATTCGCCTGAATTTGATTGTCTTCATGGATAATCGCATATTTCCATGCGAAAATTATTTCGCTTCCGGGACGGAAAATCCATTTGTAGAAAAGATCTACCGTTAATGAATTGAAATCTCTGTTTGCTGCGGAGAAATCGTTCGTTTCGCTGTTGACACCCGTATATGCCGTGGAACCCAATGTGCCGTCTTCCTTCAACCCGAAAAATTCGTGATACCTCGAATATCCCCAATAGTGACGGAAGCGCATGTTCATGCTATTCACTGGATTGAAAGCAAAAGCAACGGTTAGTACATTGGTATGGGAAATAGCGTCACGTCTTCCAAACACAGGGGCACCGTCGTTAAACGTGGCATAACCAAGGTCATTGAAGTGTTGTTGTTTGCTATAAACATAAGTGAACATCCATTTATCGTTCAAGCGGAAGCGCGGAGAGATTCTCCAATTGAAAACATAACGACCGTCGTTTTCATAGGAACCGTATCCTGTTCCAGCATCAAAAGCTAATCTTTTCCGGTAATCTGAGCTCCCATAAATTCCTCCTCGGAAGTACTTATACGTTTGGAATTTCATTCCGTCAACTCGCGGTTCAAAGAAATCATAACCTCTGGTAGGTGCAGCGTCATAGTTCAGATTGATGTAGAGAAATTTGTTAGTGATAACTGTAAATTCTCCTTCCACGAAGTTGGAGGTAAATGTTCTTGGCTGATATAGGTTTGATCGCGCATAGGAGAAATTCGTCCATGCCTTATTCAGTTTCCAAAAGGGTTTGTATATGGAATAACCGACGGTTCCTGAATTGATTTGTTCGTTATTCGCCTGCAGATAACCCAAATCATTCGGATCGTAGGTATTGCTTTCTGTGTAGTGCAGCAATTGAAAATTGAAGTTTCCACTTACTTTCGAAAACTTCACTTCTC
>CAMDFE010000060.1 GCA_945897395.1 Chryseobacterium gleum
CCTTCTATATCTACTCGCTGAAACTTGTAGCCGTGATTCTCCGGTGCAGGACAAATAGTAAGTGTTACCAGTTCTCCGGTGTGAAGGCCAACTCCTTTGAATTCGATTGGCGCTTTTAATGTTCTCTGTTTTGAAGACATGCTGCAAAATTAGTGTGAATTAATTGGTAATCCACTTGATTTCGAATTGATTCTTACGGGTTATTTGCGGATAGCCTGAATAATAGCATCTGCCATTTCTCTTACCTCTTTCTCTGAAATTTTCTTCTTCTCTACCACCTTCAAGCGTACAACAGCAAAAACACTTGAGAGTATGTGTTCAAATTGAAAAGCAAGATTCATTTTTTTGAATTTTCCTGTTTTTTGACCCTCCTTCAGCAAGGCTGTTAATGCCGAAAAGGCATCTTCCATTTCCTTGTTCTTACTGTACAAAGGAGAGTTTCTGTATTGAATAACGGCCAAGTAACGCAATGGTGCTGACGAAAAATAAACGTACAGAGCCATCCACGCTTGGGTCAATCGTTGAGTTTCCTTTCCTTTAACTGAAAGTGATTCGTGCAGCGCACGGGCCGCCTCTGTGCACGTTTCAACATAAAGACTCTCGAAGAGGTCTTCTTTGCTTGGAAAGTGGTGGTAAATTGTACCTACCGCAACGCCTGAAAGCTTGGCTAATTCAGACATTGGAGAAGCGTGAAAGCCTCCGTTTGAGATCAGTTTTAAGGCTGTGTTAACAACCTTGTCTCTTCTTGAAATTTCTTTTGCCATAACCGAATGTTCGTTCGGTCAAAGATATTTCCTTTTCTAAATAGCGCCAATGAAACTTTTCACCAATGACTTTTTAATAAAGAAGAAATTCGTAAATTTGCAGAACTAAAAATTGAACACATGTCAATACAAGAAAGAATCAATGAAGACCTAAAAACAGCTATGAAAGCTGGAGAGAAGGATAAATTAATGGCGCTTAGGGATATAAAAAGCAAACTCCTTCTTGAAATGACCAAAGATGGCGGAGGTGGCTCTGTAGACGACACGAGGTCCGTTGCTATCCTGAACAAACTGTTCAAACAGCGCCAAGAATCTATCGAAATTTATAAAACGCAAAACCGTCCTGACCTTCTTGAAGAAGAGCAATTGCAAGCCAATGTTATTGCGGCTTATTTGCCTGCGCAATTAACACCTGAAGAACTTGAGGCCGAAATCAAACAATTCATTAGTCAGGTTGGCGCAACCTCTCCGAGCGATCTTGGAAAAGTAATGGGTGTTGCTTCAAAAGCTTTAACAGGTAAGGCAGATGGAAAAGCAATTTCCGAAACGGTGAAGAGACTTTTAAGCTAGTCATGGATATCGTTGGTCGCAAAACCGTTATTCAACTTCCGGATTTGGGCGGGGCCAATGTGCGCGCCAAAATAGATACGGGCGCTTTCCGCACCGCTGTGCATTGCGAATCGTGGTCTTTAAAAGAGATTAACGGAAAAGAAGTGTTGGAAGTTATCATTGAGTGGGAAGCGGGAAGTCCTGTAGTTCTTCAATACAGTAAATATCAAAAAAGAACAATTAAAAACTCGTTCGGACAAACAGAAGACCGCTATTGTGTGCGAACACTCATTTTAATTCACAAGAAAAAAATTCAATCGGAAATTTCGTTTACCAACAGGTCGGGAATGAGATACCCTGTTTTGCTCGGAAGAAAAACAATTGGAAAAAAATTCTTGGTAGACGTCTCTTTAAAGAGCTAAAAAAAGAGGCCGCCTCTCCCAAAACGACCCCTTTTTAAAATCACTCTTTTTCATACTAGACGAAAGAAGAATGAAAACCTAAACTATTTGAAAAAACCTACTATTTGTTTTTAAGGGAGAGTAAAACTTTTGAATGTTCTCTGCATCATTCAGGGTTTTATACCCCACCTATTAACTTAAGGTTACGTTTTTTTATTGTTATTTTTGAACCGCCGAATTTCATTGGGGAAAATATGAACGAACGAGTAAACGCATATGTACTTTCTAGCCGAAAGTTCAAAGATTCACTTCGTTTGGCACACGTATTCACGTTAGAATATGGCGTTCAAACATTTTTATTTCGAATAGGAAAAAAAGGAGAAAACATTTCGTTCTTTCAGCCGCTAAACGCCATTCAATTTTCAGGACAAAAATCAGATGGTAGACTAGAAATAGCGAAAGACATGATTCTAAATGAGATTTACTCGAGCATTCCTTTTCAAGTTGAAAAAACTACCGTTGCCCTCTTTATATCGGAATTTCTCTACCGGTGCTTGCCCGAACACTATGTGAATGAAGAAATATTCGAGCTCATAAAAAAAACAACACAACGACTAGATAGCGTTGAAAAAACGGGGGCGCTTCCCATTCACTTCATTGCACAATTCGCTTTGGAAATGGGATTCTTGAGCGACGAATACGAGCTCACATTCGAAAACACGCGAAGCGATGAGGCGCTACTTCATCAATCCCTTAAACTATTCATCTCCACTTCAATCGAATTCGAGGTGGCGAGTAGCCTAAATCGCGATCAGCGAAAATCTCTCTTGGAAGAGCTTATTGCCTTTTGCTCTTCGCATCTCGACACTTCCATTCGTATGAATTCGTTGGAAATGTTTCACGAAATTTTCGATTAAACTTCTGCTATCTTCGCAAGGAAATGAGGTTCGCAGATATCATTGGGCAGAGAGATGTAATTGACCGTTTGCGCAAAGCAAAAGCGGAAGATCGTGTTGCGCACGCCCAATTGTTTCTAGGCCCTGAAGGATCTGGAAATTTAGCCCTCGCATTGGCCTATGCACAATTTATTAATTGTCCGAAGGCCTCCACCGAAGATTCGTGCGGAGCTTGCCCTACCTGCAAAAAAAACAGCTCCTTTCAATTCGCCGATCTTCATTTCAGTTTTCCCTATTTCACAAAGCCCAATAGCAAAGAAACCATTTCTGATGACTACGGCATAGAGTGGAGAACCCGATTGCTCCAATCTTCCTACTTTGGCATTGAAGACTGGATGAAAGAATTATCGAAGGATAACAAAAATCTTCTTTTCACAGTTCATGAAGCTGCGAATATTGTTCGGAAACTTTCTCTGAAATCTTTCGAGGGTGGGTACAAAATCATGGTTATTTGGATGGCCGAACTGATTGGTGAAGGCGTTGCGAATAAGCTGTTGAAAATTGTTGAAGAGCCACCAGCTAACACCTTGTTTTTCTTCGTTGCGAATTCATCTGAAAATATTCTAAATACCATTCTATCTCGTGTTCAAGTTATTCAAGTCCCGAAAATAGACGAATCGGCTATTTCTTTAGGTTTAAAGCAGCTTGGGGTCGACGAGCAGAAAATTTCAGATATCGCGCACTACTCGAACGGCAGTTGGGATGTTGCGTTGAGACTAAAAGACAACAGCGATCCCAATGAATTCTTAGCCATGCAGTTCCAAAACTGGATGCGTCATTGCTATTCGAAAAACGTTCCTGCTTTGCACGCTTGGTCTGAAAAAATGAACGAATTAACGCGCGAAGATTTAAAACATTTCATTTTGTACGCGTTAGACCAAATGCGTCAAAATTTAATGTTGAATTACACGCCTGAAAACATCTCTCGTTTTACTGCCGGTGAAAAGGCGTTTGCTCAAAAATTCTCCCGCTTCATTAATCATTTGAACATTGAAGAAATTATGTTCGAGTTGGAAGCCGCCCACCGCAGCGTTGGCCAAAACGTATCTAATAAAATTCTTTTCTTCGAACTCTCGATGCGTATGTTCCGTTTACTCAACAGAAAAGAAAAGGCATAAAAAAACACCTACGAAGAGGTGTTTTCTTTTTGAGGTCCCGAGCGGATTCGAACCGCTGTACGAGCTTTTGCAGAGCTCTGCCTAGCCGCTCGGCCACAGGACCCTTGTGGGGGACAAATATACATTCATTCTTGAATAATCCGAATATTTTCAATACTCTTCATTACAAATAATTGTATTTTCGCTGAAAACCTGTCTTATGAATAAAAAAGTTGCCATCATTGTTATTAGCGTCCTTGGCGTTATGTGTCTTAGCCTTGCCTTTTGGGTGAAAGTAAGTCGCGACCGTGTTGTTGCTTTAGAAAATAGCATGGGTGCTTTGAATGTGCTTGCCATGGATGCCGCTAATGCTACTCCAGAGCAAATTATTGAGCTGTATAAGTTGGCAGAAGATTCGTTAACAAGCATGAAAATGATGTACGACACCCTTACTACAGACAACGTGGAAATGATGTCGCAAATTGAAGCGCAGCGCTCTCAAATTGAAGGCCTGTTGAAACGCGCGAAAAACAAAGATTACGACATTAAAAAACTTCTTGCTGAAACGCAAACGTTGCGAAACATTATGAAGGGATATATTCATCAAATAGATTCGCTTCAACAAGACAACGACCGTTTGTTCGCCGAGGGACAGCAAGCCAAACAGCAAGCAGTGGATGCTGAAAACAGAAGTAAGACTCTCGAGACTGACCTTAACTCTACCAAAGAAATAGTGAAAGCAGGCTCTGTACTTTCTACAGGCGGATTCTATTCCGCGGGTGTTTTTGCAAGAAACAGCGGAGCTGAAGCAGTTACAGAGCAAGCTAGAAAATCTTCCATGATTAAAACATCGTTCACTCTGCGCGAAAATAGAATTGTTAAGCCTGGTAGAAAAACGCTTTATCTAAAAGTTATCGGACCAAACGGAAGCACGGTGAACGGCAAGGGTGGCGGAAGTTTCACGGCAACTGGACAAGCCGATACCTTCGGCGCTTCACGTGAGATTGATTATCAAGGACAAGACACTGACGTGAGTATTTATTTCACCCCAACATCAATACTTGAGAAAGGAACATACCGTCTTGAAATTTATGAAGGTGGAAATTTAATTGGCAAATCCGAAGTGATTCTTAAATAGTACCAATGAAAAAAGCCTTGAAAATTGTTCTCATTGTTTTCGGGTCATTAGGTATTCTTATTGGAATTCTCTTCGTAACCGGAAATGGCTATCTCCCTCGTGGTGTGTATTGCACATACCTACATGGTAAATCAAAGCCAGACATCGATGACCAATCGCTTTTCCATACGAGAAAAATAAAACCTGGAAATGCAATTAATCTTCCCGCCAAATTAAAGATACTCTCCGCTGAAAACATTCAGTTCTTAAACTCAACAGAGTCTGAAGCGTTTTTAGTTTTTAAGAACGATACGCTTGTGTCTGAATGGTATGGGAGTTATGGCGCAGACTCAATGCATTGGAATTCTTTTTCCATGTCGAAAAGTGCTATTTCGTTGCTCATCGGCTGCGCGATTCAAGACGGAAAAATTTCTTCTCTTCAAGATCCGATTTCAAAATACGTTCCATGGAACAGCAAAGACGTTTCCTTGGAACAACTGCTGCACATGAGCAGCGGAATTCCGTTTGGAGAAAGTTATAACAGCCCTTTCGGATACATGGCGAAAGCCTACTATGGTCGTGATTTAAAAAAATTAACTTCTCCCTATAAAGTGGAAGAAACACCAGGGTCCTATTGGTCTTACGAAGGCGGAAATACCGTGTTGTTGGGAATGGTCCTCGAAGCTGCAACACAAACTAAAATTTCGAATTATTTCGAAGAAAAAATATGGTCTAAAATAGGGGCGTCGTCTCCAGCGTATTGGAACTTAGATAAAGAAAACGGTTTTGAAAAACCTTTCACGGGAATCTATGCAACGGCAAAAGATTTCGGAATGCTCGGGCAATGTATTTTACATCACGGAAAAGTAAATGGAGAAGTAGTCATTGACTCTACTTTTTTAGCGCAATCGTTCGAACCATGGACGATTCAAGATGGCAACAATTCAATCTGCGACTGGTATGGTTTGCATTGGTGGATGGGCGAAGTAGATGGTGTGAAATTCAAATCGGCACGTGGCATGCGCGGACAATACATTGTTGTAATTCCAGATAAAAACATGGTCATTGTTCGCGTTGGACACCAACAGTCGAAAGAGCGTGTTAATCACATGCCTGTAGATCTCTTCGCTTACATTCGAATGGGGCTGGCTAGTTAATAAGCACGCTCCGCGCGGCCTTCCATGTAGTTAATGAAGGCTTTGTTCACGACTTTGTTTCCGCCGGGTGTTGGGTAGTTTCCTGAAAAATACCAATCGCCTTGGTTATTCGGACAAGCTTTGTGAAGCCCTTCAATGGTTTGGAAAAGCACACTCACCTTGGCTTTCGTGCCTTCAGGAGTAACAAGCTTCGCAACCATTTCAGAAATTTCTTCCTGCGTATACGCTTCGTAAACCTCCTTCACATAATTCCTTACCTGCTCTTTCGGGACGCCTTCCTGTTCTTTACATTTCAAGTAAACCACATCGAGAACTCCTTCCTTGCCATCGCGCTTCAGCAAGGCAACGATTGCTTGAAAAGCAATGAAATCGCCCATTTTCGCCATGTCAATTCCATAACAATCAGGATAACGAATTTGCGGAGCGGAAGAAACAATAATGATTCTTTTCGGCTCCAAACGATCCAGCATTTTAATAATCGATTTCTTCAATGTGGTTCCGCGAACAATCGAATCGTCAATTACTACAAGTGTATCAACTCCAGGTTTTACAGTTCCGTGGGTAACATCGTACACATGAGAAACCATTTCATCGCGTGCAGAATCTTGCGTAATGAACGTGCGCATTTTCACATCCTTAATCGCAATTTTTTCTATGCGTGCTCGCTTGCGAACAATCGCTTCAATCTCTATATTCGATAGCTTTCCAGAAGTTAATTTTTTAATTTTGACGTCATTCAAATGATCTTCTAGTGCTTTAATCATCCCGTAAAATGCCGTTTCGGCCGTGTTGGGAATGAAAGAAAAGACGGTATTTTCCAAGTCGTAATTTACTTCTGTTAAAACGCGAGGAACAATGTTTTTTCCCAAATCTTGACGCTCTTGATAAATCGAAGCGTCGTTTCCTCTCGAAAAATAAATTCGCTCAAATGAGCAAGGTGTTAAAGCCGCCGGAGGTTTAATTTCTTTCATGGAAGAACTCCCGTCCTTCTTCACCACGTATGCGCAGCCGGCAGGGATTTCTTTAATCTGATCGAGCGGAACATTGAACGCACTTTGAATGGGTGGGCGCTCACTAGCAACAACACAAATCTCTTCATCTTCGTAATAAAACGCCGGACGAATTCCGTTTGGATCGCGATAAACAAAGGCGTCGCCATGACCTAACATTCCTACTATAGCGAATCCACCATCCCAATCTTTACTTGCGCGCTGAAGCACTCGTTGAATGTCAATGTTCTTCGCAATTAGCTCAGAAATCTGTTGGTTTGAATATCCCTGTTGGTTGTATTGATTGAAAAGAACTTGATTTTCTTCATCGAGAAAATGTCCAATCTTTTCCATTACTGTTACCGTGTCTGTTCTTTCCTTCGGATGTTGTCCCAAGTCAACGAGGAGTCCAAACAATTCATCTACATTCGTTAGATTGAAATTCCCTGCAAGCACTAGATTGCGGGTCATCCAGTTGTTTTGACGCAGGAAGGGGTGGCAGTTTTCAATGCTATTTCCACCGTAGGTTCCGTATCTCAAATGACCTAAAAAAACTTCGCCCGTGAAAGCAAAATTATTCTTAAGGTATTGTGCGTTTTTAAGTTTCTCTGGGGTTTTCTTTGCCATCTCTGCAAAGCGACTCATCACTTTAGCAAAAACTTCACGGACCGGCTGAGCATCGTTGCTTCGAATTCTAGAAATGTATTTTTTTCCTGGTTCTGGATCTAACTTAATGTTCGCTAAACCCGCACCATCTTGGCCCCGGTTATGCTCTTTCTCCATGATGAGATACATTTTGTTTAGCCCGTAAAAAGCGGTTCCGTATTTATCGGTGTAATACTGAAGAGGCTTCTTCAGTCTTAAAAATGCGATCCCGCATTCGTGTTTGATAGAGTCACTCATGGAGTGAAAAATAGTTTGCCGCGAAGATAGTCCATGCGTCGGCTATGTTCGAAATAATTAAATCCATTTCCTATTTTGGAACGGTAATTTTTCTTTTTTGTTGGGGAAAATGCACCCGACAAGAAAGTTAGTTTAGAGAAAAATAACGATTATGAAAACAATTACACTACTCGCGAGCTTGCTTCTTTCTCTAGGAATGGCAGCTCAATCTCACGGTGAAATCTTCGGAAAAATCATCGACGAAAACAACAACCCTATTGCAGGCGTAATCGTACGCGCAGAAAACAACGGAATCGTTGTAGGTGCGGCAACAGATGAAAGAGGCGTTTACCGAATCAACGGCGTTGAGCC
>CAMDFE010000061.1 GCA_945897395.1 Chryseobacterium gleum
TTCGATTTGCTCTTGCTGAACTTCACTCTCCTTTTCGAATCCGAATCCAGCCTGCGCAAATTGCTCCATCCAATTGCGGGACTTCTGTTGCCAAGAATCTGTTTTTTGAAACGGATTGAAATCGTGATTCACATCTACCTGAGGAATGCGCACAGATCCAGGACTCGCCTGTGTCAATGGAATATTCTCTTGCTCGAAATCGAGCGAAGGTGCAACCTGATTTTTTCCCAATCCCCTTCTCACAGCAGCATGCAACAACGCGTGAATGCTACGTTCATCTTGAAACTTAATCTCCGTTTTGGTCGGATGAATATTAATATCTATAGATGAAGGAGGAACGTCTAGAGCAATTAAATAAAAAGGGAAACTTCCCGAAGGAAGAATTTGATCGTAAGCCTGTTGTACCGCATGATTCAAAAAAGGACTTTTGATGAAGCGTTGATTTACAAAAAAATACTGATCTCCTCTTGTTCGCTTAGCTATCTCAGGTCTTCCCACGAAACCAGAAATACGAACAATCTCTGTGTCTTCATCTAACTGAATAAGCTGATCATTGTATTTGCCTCCAAACACATGAACCAGTCGCTGTTTCAAATTCGATTTAGGCAAATCGAAAACAACATTGCCATTGTGCGTAAGAACAAAATGAACATCGGGATGTGTCAGAGCTACACGTTCAAATTCATCAATAATATGTCGAAACTCAATCGCATCGGTCTTCAAAAAATATCGTCGTGCGGGTATATTGAAGAATAAATTTCGAACCGAAAAAACCGATCCTTTCGACGCTTCAACAGATTCATTCGCCAACAACTTTCCACCATCAATTTCAATACGTACACCTTTCTCATCCTCTTCGCGCTTGGTAATCAACTCAACCTGCGCAACAGAAGCAATACTTGCTAAGGCCTCACCACGGAATCCTTTTGTAGTAATATTGAAAAGATCTTCTGCCTTTCGAATTTTTGAAGTTGCATGACGCTCAAAACAAAGCTGCGCATCTACTTCACTCATTCCTTTTCCATCATCAACCACTTGAATGAGCGTCTTTCCGGAATCTTTTATCACAACACGCACTTGAGTCGCTTCAGCATCTACCGCATTCTCTACCAATTCCTTCACAACAGACGAAGGACGCTGAACCACTTCCCCAGCAGCAATTTGATTGGAAACTTGATCAGACAGTAATTGTATGACACCCGAACTATTCATCTTTCAAATTTACAACAGAACGCACCGAATGAGTGCCTCGAATTATTCACTTTATATGCGCCCTTCCAGGACGGCTTCTATGGACTCGGATTCCCCACGCCAATCGACAATTTTTTGAATAACAAGATCGACAGTTCTGTCTGGACAAGACGCGCCACTCGTTACGATTAGCTTTAAATTTTCTTCAAAAAGAAGGGAAGGAACAATCTCCTCTTCCTTCAAATTTGAATAATTGAAAACTATTGCTTTCTGTCTCGAAACAAGATCATCAGCATTTCGCACAAAATAAACCGCCATCTTCTCGCCCAAAATCGTGGCAATTTGTATCGTGTTTGAAGAATTGAAACCACCCACCACTATTGCCAACTGCGCTCCACTTTCCAGCACTCCCAATGTTGCATTCTGATTGTCGTTGGTCGCGTAACAAAGTGTGTCGCGTGTGTCGGTAGTCGCATCTTCTCCATACATTTCAACAACAACATCTCTCAGATATGCTGCTATTTCTTGCGTCTCCGTCGCGAGCATTGTGGTTTGATTCACCACTCCTATTTTTTGCAAATCTCTTGAAACCGAGAATCCCTTTGAATATTTATTTGCGAAATCTATTTCAAACTGCTCTTCGCTCAATTCTCTGCGAATGAACTTCGCAAGCAATTCAGCTTCCTTCTTGTTTCGAACAACAACAACGGGACCTGTTTCTGCTGCATGCGAAAACGTGGCGCGCGTTTCTTCATGCAAATACTTTCCATGAACAACAAGGGTATAGCCGCGATTTCCTAATTCCGCAGAGCGCTTCCAAACCTTTTCAACGAACGGACAAGTTGTATTGTATCTTTCAAGATGCACTCCCAACTGAGCCAGTTCCGCTGCCATTTCCACTGTAGTTCCGAAAGCCGGAGTTATTACAATATCATCTGAACTCAAGGTTGAAAAATCAACCAATCTATTCCCCTGATTATCCACTAAAAATTGAATTCCTTCCGCCAATAAATCTTCATTTACCTGAGGGTTGTGTATCATTTCACCCAAAAGAAAAATTCTTTTATTCGGATTTTCTGCAACTGTTCGAAAGGCAATTTCGATAGCGTTTTCCACACCGTAACAAAATCCAAAATGACGGGGTATTACGATTTCTGTTTTTCCAATTTGGAAGACAAACGGGGAATGATTCTTCTTGCGTGGATCGTTTACTTTGCGAATTTCTTTTATTCGTCCAAGAATTGTCGATCTATAGTGCTCTGGAACCTCGAACTTCTTCATTCTAATTTAATTTCTCTTGTGATAACAATGCGTGTGACTTATAGTTCAACCACATCTGATTATCAAATTCTATCAACTCGCCTTTTCTATTTGCTCGAAGCAACGCCTTAAAAATTCTATTCTTCGAATACAATTCTGAATGTTCTACCACGAACAAAAATGTTTTCAATCCTGCCAAACGCTGAACTTCAGGCTTTACTTTACTTTCATGCTTTAACGCATAAAGGACATTGCCAAACAAATAACCTAGCATCAGATCCTCTGTAAAGAAATATTCTGAATAAGGTCCTACTTCAACATTTACTTTAAAATTTGGATTCTTTGTGACCCAATCCATGACAAAAATGCTTGCCGAGCTTCGCTCTATCAACTGCTCTGTTGGTGGTGTCGAAGTCAACCACTCCAAAAGATTTAAAACAACCTTTTCATTTTCAGCAAATGCATCCAAATTTCCCCACTTTTCTTCCGAATTAAAACTCGGGCATTTCCGATACTCCTGACTCCATATGCTGAGCGGGATAAAAGAAAGTAGAAAAATCAGTTGCTTCATACTTCTTCAACTGTTTCAACAAATGAAATTCCAATATTCTTTAAATCGTTAAGTAAAGGTTCGTAGAATTCTCGAAGGACAGGAATTTGCACCCCTCGTGAAGAAAAATCTCCGTTGAATAACCGTTCAACAGCAAAAGCAATAGGCATACCCACTGTCTTCGACATTGCTGTTTTAAATTCATCATCTCCCTCCAAAACCATGGATGAATTCAGCATGAAATTCTTTCCATTCAGCGAATATCCAAATTTATGAACCATTACAATCATATCACGATCACCTTCCTTCAACACCCATTTCTTCTCGAGTAATTGTTGCAAATGCTGAGCACAGGTTTGCTCCACATTCAACAAAGATTCATCACTAAAAATACCAATCTCATTGAGCATTGCTGCTATTTCCTGACTTACATTTTTTATGTTGAAGTTGACACCCAATAACGATTGAGACAAGTCAGACCATGTTGAAAAAGATCCAGCGGGAATTTTCGTGTCGTCGTTCGTGAATCCATTCTTAACTAAAAAAGCCCAACCTCTGCAATATCCTTGCTTTCTGAGTGTGCCCCTTACTAATTTTTGAACTTTTTCTAATCCGTATAATTCCAAATAATGAATAGAATTTCTATTGGCATAAGCATCATATCGAACGCCGTCACAAGCAACGATTGTATCGACCTCATCGAATAAATTGTAATAAGGAACCATTCGAAGTTTGTTGTCATCTCTGTACATCGCGTGTCCTGAGCTGCCTGCTAGAATGATGTTTCTTGGATTCCATGAAATTTTATATCCCCAAAGATTATCATCACTTTCTGGCGCAACTAGTCCACCGGTGTATGATTCGAATGAAGTAATTTCAGCACCTTTTTCTTTCAAACGATGAATAATTTCCATAGCCGAAATATGATCTATTCCAGGATCAACACCCATTTCATTCAACACTAAAACACCCGCTTGAACAGCACTATCATGCATCGCATTTACCTCAGGATTTACATAGCTTGGGGTAAAAACGTGAACATGAAAATTAATGCAATCACGAACAACTTCCGCATGCATAAAGGCCGGAAGCATAGATATAACAAGCGATGAATGAGCTATTAATTTATGTCGAAACTTGGTGTCGCTCGCATCACCTGCGATAAATTCCACTTGCTCCAAATCACCATATTCTTTAATCCAATGCGCAACATTCGTGTCTGCGACAACAACATTCCACTTTCGAGATATGGCTCCTTCAACCAAAAAAGAAACCAAATGGCGTGCGCTCCTTCCAGCGCCGAACAGTATAATTTTCTTTATTTCCATCGAAAACAAAGTTAGCGAATACACTTAGCATCTGTTTCCTTAGACTTTATTTTTTGGCATAAAATTTTATACAGGTAAAAACATAACTAAATTTACGCATCTACAACTTAGTAAGAATGATAAAAAAAATTACCCTTTTTGCCATAAGCATCTTAGTTTTTTCTAGTGCTTTCGCACAGATGAGTGCAGTTATTTACTCTGAAGCCGGAGAAAAATTCACCCTATACCTCAACGGGGAAGCCATGAATAGCGCGCCACAGTCAAACGTAAAGCTTCAGAATCTGACCTCTGAGTTTTATCAAGCTCGGGTAGATTTTCAAGATGCTACCCTAGCCGATTTCTCAAATAACAACTTCGCTCTTCATGCTGGTATGGAAGTAACCTACCAGGTGAAAAAGAACAAAAAGGGAGAATATGTCCTTCGCTTCTATACCGAGAACCCTATTTCTTCAACTGCAGCGAACCAGTCCAACGACAACAATACCGCTGCGAAAGATTTTGCAGTAGTGGATGATGCACCTGCGACGCCAAGTGCTACCCAGACAAATACTACCGTCCAATCAGGTGGAACTAGCCAAACAACAACCACGACAACAGTTACCGGGACCAATTCAACCCAAAATAACACGGGGAGTATTGGCATGAACATCAACGTAGACGGCGTGAACATGGGAATGAATGTAAACGTGAACGATGGCAGCAATACAGGTAATGGCAATGTGGGAATGAATATCAATGTAGATGGAATGAACATGGGTATAAACATGACCGTTCCAGCACACACCACGCGACCAAGCGAACCGGCACAAACTCAACCTTCCAATGCAACCATCGTTGGAAATGGAAATTGTTCTCGATCTATGGATGCCGCTAGCTTCGGCAAAGCAAAACAAACCATTGAAAGCAAGGGCTTCGATGACACGAAACTTTCTACAGCAAAGCAAGTAGCTAAAGCAAACTGCTTGACAACCGATCAAATTCTTGAAGTTATGAAGGTTTTCGGATTCGAAGAAAGTCGTTTAGAATTTGCTAAATATGCTTATGACTTTTGCTTCGATCAGAACAACTACTACAATGTAAGTCAAGGATTTAGCTTCGACTCTAGTACTGAAGAGTTGAATGAATACATTGAAACGAAATAATATGAAGAACTGGCTCTACCTCATATCGGTTGCAATACTCCTCAGCACCCAGGCTTGTCAAAACAGCAAGCATTACACGAAACTTGCTCAAAAACAAGAAGCTGCCGGCCTGAACAAAGAAGCTTCTGAAAGTTACTACACCGCATTATGGAAAAAGCGTGCGAACATCGACGCTCAGATAGGCATGAAGAAAACCGGGCAGACCGTTTTGAACGGAATGCTCAGTGAATTCAGTCAAAAAAGTAGTTTCGGGAATAAAAGGGATGCCGTGTACACATTCATTTCGGTGCGCGAATACCAAGCAAAAATTAAGGGGGTTGGTGTTGAACTTCAGATACCTGAATTTTATCTCGGCGATTTCGAAAAAGTAAAAAAATCCTTTCTTACCGAACTGTATGAGCAAGGAACAAAACTGTTGGAAGAAAATAAATTCAACGACGCCGAAACAAACTTTAACGAAATCGGAAGACTCGATCCGAACTTCAAAGATGCCGGAGATTTAAAAGACATCGCCTACTAAGAGCCTATCTATCAGAAAGGTATTGCCGAATTTGAAGCGAAACATTATCGCTCGGCATACGGCAGCTTCATAAAAGTCGAGGAGCGCAAATTAGGTTACAAAGAATCGGCAGACTTGAAAAAGAAATGCCTCGACAAAGGAAAATACACTGTAGCTCTTCTTCCGTTTACCAATGGCACCAATATGCAAGGAAGCGAAACCAAAGCAACAGCATACATTCTAAACGCGCTGACACAAATCAACGACCCATTTCTTCACGTTATCGATAGAGAAAATTTGAACAACATTCTTGCCGAACAACGCATACAAATGAGCGGAATTTTCTCTGAATCAAATGCTGTTGAAATTGGAAAAATTTCCGGAGCAAAGGCACTTATTACCGGGACTGTATTGAATCACACCGTGCAGAACGGGCAAATCAGAAAAGTTACCAGAAACGGTTTCGAATCTTACCAAGTCAAAAAAGTAAACGCTGAAGGCAAAACATTCTACGACACAGAATACAAGCCCACGCAATTCGATGAGTACTACAACTACGCTGAATCGAACGTTTCCATTCAATATAAAATGACGTCGATTGAAACGGCCTCCTTAATTAAGAATGATATTTTCACAGAGAAGAAAAAGGATGAGGTTATCTATGCCATCTATGGCGGAAACACAAACAATCTGTTTCCAGCCAGCGGCAATGTTGTTAATACGAATTTCCGTGATAGAAACACTTTGAAAGACATGTTGAGCGCTCGTAGAAATCTTCGTGACGGAAATGATTTAGCGAATGACCTTTACATTGAAATCGCTAAGAAAATTGCCGATAACGTTAAATCCCAAATGCAAACGCTCGTTCCTTAATGAAATTATTTTTAAAATACTTCCTATTTCTCGGAATCATTCTGATGAACGCCTGCAGAGGAAAAGAAACTGTTAAAACAGTTGTTCCTCCTCCGCAACCAAAACCTGAATGGGTGTCTGCGCGACCTGTAAACTCCTCTTATTACATTGGAATTGCCACTTGCTCGAAAACCACACAGCCCGCAGATTTTCAGGCCATCGCTAAAAAGCTCGCGCTGAATGATCTTGCAACAGAAATTTCTGTTAAGGTGGAGGGACAAACGTTCTTCAATAGTATGGAGGTAAATAAAGCTTTTAGTGAAAGCTTCAGTTCGAACGTTACTACTTCCTCCTCTGAATTATTAGAAGATTACGAAGTTGCAGGTATCTGGGAAGACAAAGAGATGTATGCCATTTATTACAAGCTGAACAAATTCGACTATCAAAGTAAAAAAGCGCAGAAAAAAGAGAATATTATACGAGCTGCCTTTGATTATTTAATCAAGGGAAGAGAGGCTAAGAAATTAGGCAATATTCCTTCCGCCATTGATCTATTCTATCACGGTCTTTTTGCTCTGAAGCCCTATTGGACAGAAGTAAACCAAATGAAAGATGGAAGTGGAAAGGACATCTTCATTGATAACGAACTATTTTCTGAAATTCGCGCAGTTCTGGCAGATCTTCGATTCGAAACACCTTTGAAGAACATTGTACTTTCCTCTTCTAACGCTTTCAAAACGCAAGTGCCTGTAATGGTAACCTACAAAGGCGTTGGCGTTCGCGGAATCAATGTAAGGTATGTATATCAGCGAGAAAACTACATGAAACCCAAAACAGCAATGTCGGATAATGATGGAATTATTCTCGCCGACATCGATAACATTAGCCTGAAAACTAAAAACAATGCACTCGAGTTAAGTTTAGTCATTGACGCATTAGTGCCACAAGATTTAGATTCAGACCTAGCATTGGCACTCGTTGCTGGAATTAATACCGACCAAAGAAAAATACCCATTGAAGTTCTTGCTCCTAGTTTTTTTGTAACATCAAACGAATTCAAATTAGACGGTACCAAAACATCAACTCTCGCTGAATCTGCACGAAACACCTTAATAAGCAAAGGAATGAGAATAGCAACAAGCGAGACTTCTGCAGACTTTGTTATTTATATAAACATAAACCCTAGAGCTGGGGAAGACATTCAGGGATTTAAGGTGGCTTATATCGATGGAAAGATTACAGTTAATGACACAAAAACAAGCTCTGCTATTTTCGAAAAAAGCATCAACGGAATAAAGGGAGTGCAACTTTCTCACGAAAACGCAGTCTTGGAAGCCTATAAAAAAGAACGTGAAAACGTTGAAACAACGCTTATTAGCGAAATAATTAAAATAAT
>CAMDFE010000062.1 GCA_945897395.1 Chryseobacterium gleum
AGTTAGCGCGGCAATAATCTCAGGAAGGACGATGAAGAAATTAAATATCCCCATGTACACTCCAATCTTGTCCGAAGGCAAGCAATCTGCAAGCATGGCATAAGGCATTGAAAGAATGCTCGCCCAGGCTATTCCCACCGCACCCATAACAGCAAACAAATAAATTTGATTCTCTGCACCATGAATAAAGGAGAGTGCAATTAGTCCCGCACCACCTATGCTCAAACACAATTGATGGGTTATTTTCTGTCCTAACGGTTTCACCAACAGCGGAAGAAGCATTGCAAATGAAAACGTGATTAAATTTTGAAAGGAATAGGTCAATCCTGCCAACTCCGTCCCCTGCTTATACAATTCCTTTATAGCGGGATCTGCGCTATCGGCGCTCCCTCCGAAAATATCTACACCAACCGCAGGGGTATAATAAAACCACATTAAAAACAACCCAGGCCATGTAAGAAATTGCACTAAAGCCAATTGCTTCATACGCTTTGGCATGTTCAAAATAGCATCAATGATTTCATTCAAACCATGCAGAATACCACCCTTCTTTTTTTCAATTGGATTTTCGTCCTTCTTTTCTGCAGGTGGATACTCTTTTGAGGTGATAACAGTATATAGAACAAAAAGGAAAAATGCAGCTGCACCAATGTAAAAGCTCCATTTAACATTCGATGGAATTCCCACGTGACCGATTTCATCTTTCATTCCCACCCAGTTGGTAAATATCCATGGCAAAGCACTCGCTATAACAGACCCCAAACCTATAAAAAGTGATTGCATGCTAAAGCCGAAGGTGCGTTGTTCTTCCGGCAGATTATCTGCAACAAAAGCGCGAAAGGGTTCCATTGAAATATTAATCGAAGAATCCAAGATCCACAATAGACCCGCAGCCATCCACAACTCACTGCAATTCGGCATTAACACCAAGGCAATAGAACTGAGAATTGCCCCAATCATGAAGTAAGGCCTTCTTCTTCCGAATGTCGGATGCCAAGTGCGGTCACTTAAATATCCAATGATTGGTTGAACGATGAATCCTGTCAACGGCGCAGCTAACCAAAGCAAGGGGATTTCTCCAGATTTAGCTCCTAAGAATTCATAGATAGAACTCATGTTGGCCATTTGCAGCGCCCAACCAAATTGAATTCCCATGAACCCGAAGCTCATGTTCCAGATTTGCCAAAAACTTAATCGTTGCTTATTCATACCTGCAAGATATAGAAAGTGTACGAAATACACTCACTAGCAGAAAAGATTTTTACAAATCGAAAACGACGCCTTCGTTGGCTATTTCGGCATTTGGAAATACAGTCATAGCCTCGGCCTTGAAGAGTTCGTCGTCGCTATATCGACTGCTGTAATGTCCTACTACCAATTTCTTCGCACCCGCCATTTTCGCTATGGTTGCAGCTTGAATAGTGGTTGAATGAAAGGTCTTTTTGGCGCGTTCTGTATCTTCTGCTAGGAATGTGGTTTCATGATAAACCAAATCTGAATTCAGAATATTCGGAACTATGCGTTCATCATAGGCCGTATCTGAACAATATGCATACCGACGAATAGGAATTGAAGGACTAGTCACTTTTCCATATGTAATTACTTCGTTGTTATCGCGCTCAACATCAATCCCCTTCTTCAATAATAAAATTTCTGAAGGCTGAAGTTTGAATTCAACAATCGCCCACTTTTCTATGTTCAGCTTTCGTTCCTTTTCCTCAAAAACGAAACCTGTGCAAGGCACACGATGTTTCAGCGGGAAAGAATAAACACGGACGGTATCGTCTTCAAAAACGAGTTGTTTTTCTTTGTCTTGCGTTTCTACGAAATTCAATTCATAATCGAAATAAGATTCTGAAACTTTGAATTGAAGTCGAATCACTTCCTCTAATCCGGGAGGACCGTATATCGTCAAAGGTGTTTTCCTTCCCAATA
Source organism: Chryseobacterium gleum (assembly GCA_945897395.1). Lineage (GTDB taxonomy): Bacteria > Bacteroidota > Bacteroidia > Flavobacteriales_D > Sanyastnellaceae > CAIZGX01. Next base: position 1,936 of record CAMDFE010000062.1, read on the forward strand.
AATTATATGTGCTAAGCAAACCAATGAGTCCGAAAAAATGATCGCCATGCAGATGTGAAATGAATATGGCTTGAATGCGTTGCATCTTCACCTTATACTTCCGCAATTGCATTTGTGTCCCTTCGCCACAGTCAATCAAAAAATATTTATCGTGCACATTCACGACCTGCGCCGTTGGCTTGTGGCGCGAGGTTGGCGTTGCGGCGCCACATCCGAGTATGGTTAATTGAAACTGCATAAAAAAAGAAAACCGCCTCGCATAAGACGAGACGGTTTCAAAGGTCGTGAATAATACGTATTAGTGTTGAACTTGAATCAACTTCTCTGCAACATTCTTTCCTGAAACCAAACGCGCCACGTAGTTTCCTGTTGGAAGGTTCGAAGTGTTCAAGCGGTATGTGTTAGCACCTGGAGTTGTCATTGTTTTCTCAGAGAAAACCAATTGACCCATGGTGTTGTATACAGAAACTTCTGCTTGCTCGTTAGAACCCATTGGGAAAGTCACCAATGTGAATTCGTTTGCTGGGTTTGGAGAAACTTTAACTACGTCGTTGAAAGAAACACCTTCAGTAACACTGTTTCCAGAGAAGTCAAGGGTGTAACCTGTGAACTCATAAGGAACATCACCCAATAAAAGCAAGTTCGCAGTTACAGCAATCTTCACAGGGAAAATACCTGTTTGATTTGGAGTACCTGTGATATCTCCACAATATCCCGCACCTGCGCCGAACATACATGGGTCTGGATTTTCACCGTTGTTGTTACATGCAATTGAAAGACCTAGACCTGAAAGATCTGCCCATGTTGTATCCACAGCAGAAACAATTCCATAAAACACAGCATCCAAGTGAATGGTGTTAATGGTAATGAACGCCGGATATGTTGGATCAATATCTGCAGCAGTGGTTGGAGTTCTTACATAAAGCACATCGCTGTATGGAACACCTTGAAGACCTGGTGCAAAGTTCTCACCTATTACTGGATTCGGACTAACTCCGAAAGTTTGTCCAGCCCAATCGTAATCGGCTGAATTACATTGCGCAGATGCAGATAACGAAAGAGCTGCAAAAGCTAAAACAGAAAGTAGTTGTTTATTCATATTAAGGGTTTAGATTTCACGTTCAACTTCTTCCATGTATACCAAATCAATGGCCTCATTTAATGTTGGAGTAATCTTAAAAACTGAATCCAACTGAGAAATGGAAATTAATTTTTTAACTGTTTCTTGTAATCCGCAAACGACGAATGTACCATTCGCATCGCGACACAAGCGCTGCCCTACAAGCAATGCTGACAATCCAGAAGAGTCAATATACTTCGTAGCAGACAGATCCACAATAATGTTGCGCTGCGTGCTTCTGTTTTGAAGAACCAATTCCGATTTAAGCTCTGGAGCATAAATGGCATCGAGCTTCTCTACATTCGAAGTGATGAAAACTAACTTTTCTTTTTGGCCTGAAACAAAATTCATAAAATGCATTTTGCCCAAATTTAGTTAATTTCTAGAAAGAAAAACAAAAAAAGACTTTGAAGAATTAACTTACTCTTTTAATCCCTTGAGCAAGAAGAAAGATGGAAGCCATTCTTATGGCCACGCCATTTTCAACCTGATTAAGAATTATGCTGTTGTTGCCATCTGCAACTTCGCTCGATATCTCAACACCCCGATTTATAGGGCCTGGGTGCATAATTACGATTTCCTTTCCGAGGGAGTTCAATCGATCTTGTGTAAGTCCGAACAACTCCGTGTATTCGCGAAGACTAGGAAAATAAGGGATTCCGGCATCTTGTCGTTCCAGTTGAATGCGCAACATATTCGCTACATCACACCATTCCAGCGCACGCTGAAGGTTGTGTTCCACCTTCACTCCTAGCGATTCTATGTGCTTCGGAATTAATGTGGTTGGACCACACACCATGACTTCTGCTCCCAATTTCTGCAAGCAATAAATATTGCTCAAGGCAACGCGACTGTGGGTAATGTCTCCAACTATAACCACTTTTTTTCCTTTGACTTCTCCTAATTTTTCTCGGATTGAAAAGGCATCGAGTAAGCCCTGAGTTGGATGCTCATGTGTGCCATCTCCCGCATTAACGACAACCGCGTTGGTTCTTTCAGATAAAAACTGGCAAGCACCTGGCGAAGCGTGTCGCATAACCACCATGTCTACTTTCATAGCCAAGATGTTGTTTACTGTATCAATTAGCGTTTCGCCTTTCTTCACCGAAGAAGTTGAAGCTGAAAAATTAACGACATCGGCTCCCAATCTTTTTTCAGCCAATTCAAAACTCAAACGTGTTCGCGTTGAATTTTCAAAAAACAAATTGGCTACTGTAATATCTCTTAGTGAAGGAACCTTTTTAATAGGTCTATTTAGTACTTCTTTGAACTCGTCGGCTTGCGAAAAAATCAAGTCAATGTCCGTCTTTGTCAACGGCTCAATGGCAATGAGGTGCTTGGTGCTTAGCTTCATGTTAGTCGTTCAAAAAAATTACATGATCTTCCTTTTCCCCTTCACTCTTCCACATAACTCTAACGCGTTGATTGTCGAAACTCTCTACTTCCTTCCCAACATAAGTGGCTTCAATAGGCACTTCCCTTCCTTTCTTCCTATCTATCAAAACAAGCAATTCAACCGACTTCGGCCTTCCGTATTCCATAAGACCTTCTATGCCGGCGCGTATGGTTCTTCCGGTATACAAGACATCGTCTATTAAAACCACGTTCATTCCTTCCACACTGTGCTTCATGTCTGTGGACTTAGCCAGAAGCGGTTTGTCGTGAATTCTAAAATCGTCGCGATAAAACGTTGGATCAACAATTCCCCACTTCACAAGATGTCCGGATTTTGCAAATTCTTCCACAATGCGTTCCATGAAAAACACGCCACGAGGTTGAAGTCCGATGAGAATGGTCGAAGAAAAGTCTTTGTGATTTTCGATTAATTGACGACACAACCTTTGAATGATCATATTCAGCAGTCCGCCATTGATCAAGGTGATTTTTTTTGCCATCGAGTGCAAATATAGGAGAAAATTGAATTACCTACTTTTGCAAAGCATGATTGGAACGGAAATAGAAAAAGCACGAGAACTTCTTCTTCAAAACGAAGTGGTTGCTATTCCTACTGAAACAGTTTACGGTTTGGCTGGCAATGCCATAAGTGTAGTAGCGGTTTCCAAGATTTTTGAAGCGAAGAATCGTCCGCATTTCGACCCGCTCATTGTTCACGTTTCTTCGATTTCAGAAGTTTCAAAATATGTGGAAGAAATTCCTGAATTGGCTTTCAACCTGATGGAACATCTTTGGCCAGGCGCATTAACCGTTTTACTTCCGAAAAAATCTTGCATTCCTGATCTAACAACATCGGGATTGAATGAAGTGGGCATTCGTATTCCTAATCACCCCATGTCTTTAGAGCTTTTAAGAAGTCTTCCCTTTCCGCTTGCGGCGCCCAGTGCGAATCCTTTTGGATACATAAGTCCAACTAGCGCGCAGCATGTGGAAGATCAATTGGGCGAAAAGATTCCGTACATCCTCAATGGGGGAAACTGTTCTGTGGGAATTGAGTCCACTGTTTTGCGTGTTCAACACAACGAAATAGAAGTGCTTCGTTTAGGAGGAATTTCTATTGAATCGCTTCACCGTTTCACGCCGAAGATTCACATTCAAGAACATTCAACAAGTTCTCCTGCTTCACCCGGAATGCTTACCAATCATTACGCTCCAAGAAAACCTATTTATGTTGGAAACATTCGCGAACTGATGGATTCCTTTTCATTACAGAAAATCGGAGTGCTAAGTTTCAAGGAAGATTTCCAAGTAAGCGCTCAACGCATTTTAAGTCGACGTGGAAATTTCACTGAAGCGGCAAGTAATTTCTTCGCCTTTATGCGTGATTTAGACTCGTTAGACGTAGACGTTATTCTTGCGGAATTTCTTCCAGATGAAAATTTAGGTCGCGCAATTAACGATAAGTTGAAACGCGCTTCAGCAAAGTGACTTTTAGTATCATACTCCACCACCTTCTTCCTTTTGGAAAAAAGGAAGAAGCAACGTGTTCTGATCGGGAAAACCGTTAAAAATTATTAATTGATCAAATGGAAATAGTTGAGAAAACCCATTGGGTCCACTACACTATTTTGATCTGTTGTACGAATTTCAATTTGACTAACACCCATCGCGCCAAAAACCTTCATCCATACTCCCCAATGAACGCCCTCAACAAAATTCAAAGTCAGTTCATTTCCGTTCACTTGAACTTGAAAATACTTAGGGTTGTTCTGCACGTATTGTAAAAGTGCGTCAACGTTTGCATTCGAACCTTCGGTTAAATGAAACTTCACAGGGTGAAATCCATCTTCCACAACAGTAAAATTTGTGGTTGAACTAAATGTCACTTGCGCATTTTGCGCGAATGCCTGAGCACCGCATATCATAACGAACATAAAAAAGGCAAAGAGTTTTTTCATTTTAATCAATTTTATCTTACGCAATATAAGACCAAAAATCCCTTCATAAAGTTGTCCTCGCTATCATTTTTTAATCCTAAAACAAATATTTCTATTTCCTCGTTTTGAAAAGTACCTTTGCGCCGCATATGAACTTTAGTCGTCATCTAAAAAAAACCGTCTTTCGAGCCGTTCAACAAGCGGCCGCAGAGCAGCATGCTGAGGCTTTTGTCATTGGCGGTTATGTGCGTGATCTTATGCTCAAACGTCTAAACAAAGACATTGACATTGTTACCAGCGGCGACGGACCAGCACTTGCCAACCGCACAGCTGAATTACTAAATGTGAAGCGTGTATCCATTTTTGCGAATTTCGGAACCGCTCATTTTATTTATAAAGGAAGCGAAGTCGAATTCGTTTCTGCAAGAAAAGAATCTTATCGCCTAACAAGCCGAAAACCCGATGTGGAAAAAGGAAGTTTAGAAGACGACCAAATGCGCAGAGACTTCACGGTGAATGCTATGGCGCTCTCTCTGCAAGAAGAGACGTTCGGAGAACTTGTTGATCCGTTCAACGGATTGCTCGATCTTGAAAATAAAATTCTCCGCACGCCTCTTGAACCCGCTATAACCTATAGCGACGATCCATTGCGTATGATGCGCGCCATTCGTTTTGCTGCTCAACTTAACTTCACCATTGAAGAAAAAAGTCTTCAGGCCATTAAAGAAAATGCTACAAGACTGGAAATAGTAAGTGTGGAAAGAACGATGGTTGAATTCAATAAGATTCTTCTTTCCAAAAAGCCTTCGGCTGGACTAAAGCTTCTCTTCGATACAGACTTGCTTCAACAATTCTTTCCTGAAATGGTGAAGCTTCATGGCGTTGAAAAGAAAAACAACTACGCGCACAAAGATAATTTCTATCACACGCTAGAAGTGGTCGACAATTTGCGTGCAAATACAAATAACCTCTGGTTACTGTGGGGTGCCATTTTGCACGACATTGCGAAGCCACACACCAAGAGATTTGAGGAAGGAATTGGCTGGACCTTCCACGGACATGAAGATGTTGGAGCGCGTTGGGTCCCGAAAATTTTTCAGCGCCTGAAACTTCCACTTGATCATCAGATGAAATTCGTGCAAAAATTGGTGGCTCTTCACCTGCGCCCTATCGCATTGACTAAAGATGAAATTTCAGATTCAGCAGTTCGAAGATTACTTTTTGAGGCCGGTGACGACATTGACGATTTAATGCTTTTGTGTCAAGCAGACATCACTTCCAAAAACGAAACGAAAGTGAAACGCTATTTGGCGAATTACGAAAAGGTGAAGTTGAAATTAATCGAGTTGGAAGAGAAGGACCGTGTTCGAAATTTCCAACCACCTGTAAGCGGTGAGCTAGTCATGGAAACCTTCAATTTGCAGCCATGTAAAGAAGTTGGTGA
>CAMDFE010000063.1 GCA_945897395.1 Chryseobacterium gleum
AAGACAATATAACAGACCATACCATAAAACCACAAATTAACCAAAGTGGCGTAAATCGGTTGTGCTTAAAGAACTTCGCTGCAAGCAGTGAGGTTATAGGCACAGAAATTATTGCTGAAATAGCTATGAATCCGATAAGCCCGAACTTATTCTTTATAAAAACAATCCTTCTTCTTCCTTTCGTGAAAACTGGCTTTTTCTTTTTCGACTTCAAATGACTGGTCCATTTAAAGTGATAAGTTCCTCCAAAATAAAATAACAAAACACCAACGGCGGCACCGGTGCCTGTTGTTAAGACCACTTCGCCAAATTGAATGTTTTCCTTTCCAGTTGCATAAATAGTAAATGGAGTAATGATGAATTTCACCACAGCCAGCATGCCGTACAGTATGAAGTGATAAAATTCCATTTAGTGTATTTTTAGTTTTTGTGCAGCATCGAGAAGTCGGTTGCTGTATCCCATTTCGTTGTCGTACCATCCGACAACTTTAATCATATATCCAATCACGGAAGTCAGTTCCGCATCAACAACGCAGCTGTGCTTGTTTCCAAGAATATCATTTGAAACCAAAGGTTCATGAGAAACTTCTAGAATATTTTGCTGTGTATTGGCCCATTTTTCAAAAAGTTCATTAACCTCAACCGCTGTGGTTTTACTTCTAACCATAAAGGTTAAATCGGAAAGCGAGCCATTCGGAACAGGCACTCGAATACCGCAGCCTCCTAAACGTTCGCTAAGATGCGGAAAGACCTTCGTTAACGCTCTGGCCGCTCCTGTAGTCGTAGGCACTATAGATGTCGCTGCTCCTCTCGCCCTGCGCAAATCTTTGTGCGGTGCATCGTGAAGCTTTTGGTCACCGGTGTACGAATGAACAGTTGAAATATAGCAGCTCTCAACACCGTAGGCATCATCTATCAATTGAATAACGGGTGCTGCATTATTTGTAGTGCAAGAAGCGCAAGAAATAATTTTTCTGTTTAAATCAATCTGGTCATCATTCACACCCACGATCCACATAGGCATTTTATCTTCCGAAGGAGCGGACAACAGAACACGAGTCGCTCCATCAGAAATGTGCTTTTCACATTGAGCTTCCGTTTTCATGGTTCCTGAACACTCAAAAACCAAATCAACGTTCATCTCGTTCCACGGAAACTCCGAAACGTTCTGAAAAAACCGAATTGTTCTTCCTCCAATAAGTGCTGTATTTTCATCAACTGATTCAATTGACATCTCAAAAATGCCTTGTGTTGAATCGTATTTAAGCAAATGCAATAGCGTAGGCATATCTGCCAAGTCGTGCACAGCAACTATCTCCAACTCATTTCTACGTAAGGCTTCTTTGAGCAAAGTTCTGCCAATTCGACCAAATCCGTTTATTGCTGCTCTGTATGTGCTCATTTCCTTAACTCAGTTGCTTCTAACGAAAGTAAGTCATTATACAGAAAACACCCACAAAAAAAGAGGCCCTAGCGGGCCTCTTTCCTTCCATTTGGAATTTCTTATTGCTTTATAAATTTCGCTGTTCCGCTTGCGTTACCAGCAAATGTTTTCACAACATATGTTCCTGTTGCAAGAGATTCAACACCCAAATCAATTTTGTGTGATCCTGGGGTCAATTGTCCAACATTTACATTTTTCACCAATTGACCGTTCACGTTATACACTTGAACGTAAGCTTGATTAACTGTTGAGGTAACATTCAAGTTAACGAACGCTGTGTTTGTTGTTGGGTTCGGGTAAACCGACAAGCTAACGTCGTTTCCATCAACACCAGTGCCGTTGTTTTCAGCAACATCTACAGAGAAGAAATCATCGCTGCGGAAGATTCCTCGTCCGTGTGTACCTGCATAGATTACTCCGTAGTTTTCTGGGTTCATGTATGGCCGTTGTCCAACTTGTTGCTGACGTAAATCAAACACTGGAACATATGCTAAAGATCCAACACTTGCACCCGCCGAAGGCTCGGCTGGAATTCCAGATGAAACTCCTGAACTATGCGTCCAAGTTGTTCCACCGTCATTGGTTGCCCAAATGCCGTATTCTGTTCCAAGAACAATTGTGTTTCCTGAAGGATCACTAACATCGATTATTGAAGAATAGATTGGCATCTTGTTCAATGGAGACGTGTTGTACCAGATGTTTGTAAAGGTTGGTGTTGTCGCCGTGGAGTTGAATGACTCTCTTACTTTTCCACTTCCAACGCTTCCGTATCCACCAACTGTAATAACAAGGTGATCAACATTGTTCGGGTCAGAAGCAATACTTGTTATAGTTCCACCCGCATTTGTGATTAACGTTTGAGTTGTTAAGTTCGAAATATCATCTACACTCCAAACCTGATTGAATCCGGTTACTCTGTATAACGTTCCACTCCAACTACTGTAATACAAAGTGTTTCCGTCTTTCGAGAATTCATAAGCTTTAACTCCAGCACCCGGAGCATTTCCGATTTTCCACCAATCCGGAGAAGTGTTAAAGTTCAATGCCTGACGAGTCATCCACAGACCTTCTGTCCCGTAGAATCCTGTAACAAAGATTGAAGTGAACTTGTCCTGAACCTGCCAGCGCTCACGAACATTTTCCAACTGATCAGCAGCATAGTAGTACCAAGTTGTAGTCGTACACTGAATATCTAGAACAGGAACATTGATGAACGTTGTATCCACTCCTACCACAACAATTGAACTGTCATTAACAATAATTTGAGCTCCTGTTATTGGGTTGATAATGGTATCTGACCAATAAATCGTTACCGTTTGCTCGGTAATCTGATCTATTACGTCCTGGTAACCAACAATAGTCGTATCACAAATAGTAGAATCTACGGTTGAGGTCAAAGCCTGGGCTTCTAACCAAGAGTAGTTTGGATCTGCCGTAAGTGGGGTTGTTGAATATACAGCTGGACGGTCTAACACCTCCCAGAAATGAAGTGTATCACCAACAGGGAATCTGTATGGGAATGGTAACGTCATATTCTGAGTATATAATGCCGTGTCTAGCCAAGTCGTGTCTGTTCCGTTCACAGAACTAAACAAATCGAAATCACGGTTATTCACCAACCACACATATTGTTGCGAGTTTTCATCGTTGGTGTTTTCGAACAAGCGCATAGTAGTATAGAAAGATCCTGCCTCTCCATCATCTCCAATTACTGCAAGAACTTCATCATCGTAGAATTCACCACCCGAACCTTGAGCATTCAAGCGACTAATTGCTCCGTAATAAACAGATGAGAAAGCAACGTTAACACCTGGTACAGTTACGTTTGAAATTTCACAATCAAATCCATCACCACCACCAACTGAAACACCTTGCTGCCATGAGATTGTATTGAAGTTGGAATTTTCCATTCCAGGAATCAAGATTGTTCCGTTGTCTTGTGCACCACCCATAGCTGCATATCCACCGCCGTGAGCAATTCCATAAAACTGGGTTACGTTGTAACCACGGTTAATGGCCGTAAAGGTGTTACCACCATCTATTGACTTGAATACTCCACCGTCGCAACCTATAAACCAATCTCCATTCGGAGCAATCTCAAATGTTTGAATGTCACTGTGCACATAATATTGAGAACTACCGAAATCGAAGTTCGCTGCAATCTGTTCCGGTTGGGTGTTCGCACCAGCCTTCCACAAGGTCACTCCACCAACCCAACATACGCCTGGGTCGCCTGGTTTAACCGCTAATGCCAAATCGTAGTAAGCCTGACCGTTTTCACCAAACACTTCATATACGTTATCAATACCCGTTGGCCATTTCACTGACCATGAATTTCCTTTATCATTTGTATAATATACACCTCCCATGATTCCGCCTTGTGCATACAGGACATAGGCAACATTTGAATCATCACGAGAAATAGAAATACGTGTGCGTTGTTTGTTGGTCATCCCTGAAGAAGCTCCCACTTGAGTGAAACTTGCTCCTCCGTCTAACGAGCGGTAAACACGTCCGTTTGAAACTCCTACGTAACAAACCGATCCGTCCATAGACCATTCAATGTCATGTCCACCTGTGTTTGGAATACCTGAAACACTCATGTTTGGAGCAGTCATACCGGGCTCCCAATATCCAACGCCTTCGGCACCAGCTATCCAAATTCTTCCTGCTATGTTCGCATCTGCACTAAGATCGTTGATGTAGGCCCAGTTGTCACCTGCTGTTAATTCAGCTGGGTCTGTTCCCGGCACAATCTCCCAAGAAGCTCCTTGGTCAGTTGAACGATACATTCCACATCCGATTGATCCGCTTGATCCATTGCCATCGCCACCATCAAATTGACTACCTGTCGCAACGTAGATAGCACCATCTTCAGTAGCATCAATCGAACTGATCGACATTACTCTTCCAAAAGTGTCTAATGACTCTACACGAGACCAGTTGTTTCCGCCATTGGTAGATTTGTACAAACCGCCGGTTACAGATCCCGCGAAAATCACATTGTCTGTTAGAGCCAAAATTGCACGAGTACGGCCACCGATATTATCCGGTCCCATTTCCCACCAACTCATATTTAATTCACGATTTCCTTGCAAACGATCAATGTCGTTCACCGCCGCGGTCATTTCCACAACGTCTGTTACTTCAAAGTTTCCTGTAATAAGGTTACCACGAAGTTTCTTTAAAATATCCACAGATTCGTTATATCCTTCAGCTTGAACATTGCGCGGCGCAAAGCTCGCACGCTGACTGTTGTTATTCACCATAACAACTGCTACAGTGGATGCAAAAACAACTCCAGAGGACAAAAGTAAATTTTTTAATTTCATAAATGCTAGGTTAAGCTATTAGATCATTTTGGCGCAAGATAATTGAGAAATGCTTATTCAAAAAAGGATTGGACGCTTTTTATTTGCTTTTTTTTCCTTCCCACCGAATATTCTTTAAAACAGATGTTTTTCAGCGTGATACGAGGAGCGAACCAGAGGGCCACTTTCAACGAATCGATATCCCATTTTTAATCCAATTTCTTCGTACTCCTTAAACTGTTCTGGAGTCACGAATTCCTGAACTGGCAGGTGTTTGCGCGTAGGCTGTAGGTATTGCCCTAAAGTTAACACATCTACTTGAACCGACCTCAAATCCTCCATAGTCTCTATAACTTCATCCCTCGTTTCGCCCAACCCGATCATAACTCCACTTTTCGTTCGCATCCCGCCTTTTTTCAATCTGAACAAAACTTCAAGGGAACGATCATATTTCGCTTGAATGCGAACTTGTTTGGTAAGTCGTCGCACAGTTTCCAAATTGTGAGATACAATATCGGGCGCAACGTCAATGATGCGTTGCAGATTCTCCCAATTTCCAGCAAAATCAGGAATCAATGTTTCCATTGTGGTACCTGGAGATTTTGCGCGAACCAATTCAACCGTCTTCACCCAAATCTCAGATCCTCCATCGGCAAGATCATCGCGATCCACGGAAGTAATAACCGCATGCTTAACGCCCATCAACTTCACCGAATTCGCTACACGAGCAGGTTCAAACGGATCTGCCTCCAAAGGCTTACCCGTAGACACCGCGCAAAACCCGCAAGACCGCGTGCAGATATTTCCTAATATCATGAAAGTAGCTGTTCCTTCCCCCCAACATTCGCCCATGTTCGGACAGTTACCACTTTCGCAAATGGTATGCAGCTTATGCTCATCTACAAGAGACCTTACTTTTCTGTAATTCTCTCCTGTAGGAAGTTTAACCTTGAGCCACTTCGGCTTGGGAATTCTTTGCTCTTCTTGTTCCATTTGTTATCTTATCCTTTCACTACTCTTTAATCACTTGTTATATTTCCTTCCGATGAAAAAATGCACATAACCCGAAACAAACAACCAGTGGTTTTTTGCCCCATCGGGAAGAGTGGCCAAAATCTGATTCGACATAATTTCAATTCGTTTGGGATAAGCTTCCGCCGCCATTCCTATTTCAAAACCCTTTATACCGTCGCGATAATTACTGTATTCAAAAGACATGGATGTCTTGGCCGAAAACCCCGGCACAAAAGCCAGCTCACTGAAACCTAAAAAGTTACTCGCCCTTCCATAAATATTATCGACGTAATGCTTGTTCGGATCGAATTTCTCGGTGGACAAACTATACCCGTTTAAGTTCGGATCTATGACTAAGACTTCCAAATAAATGGGACGTAAAAGAGCTAAAGAAGGTCCCATTCCCCAAGTGTAAGAAACTTGAACGCCTGACTTTCGGAGTTTTTCGGAAATGACTTTTTTATACCCGTAACTCAATTTGAAGTTGTACATAGCATTTTGCTTTCCGAATACATACGGGCGAGCACTAGGATCCTGGAAATAGGACTTGATCTCTTTCTCGTGCTTCACAAAATTGAAATCATAGGACACTTGCCTAATCTTGAAAGCCCCTTTATTCATGCCCTTCACGTATGAAACTCCCCAGCCGTTGGTTCGAATAACCAATCCACCGTATTTCTGATGAGTGTATATCCCTATTACACCTTCTTTTATCTCTTCTTGCGCACAAACAAATGAAGAGCCCAAGATGCGTAATAAAAGTAGTTGCCAATGCTTCATACGACAAAGTGAGGGCACGCAGGTTCAACATATCTCTCCAATAAAAACTAATTTCATTTGTTCTATGTTAGTTTTGAAAAAAAAGCATATGACTAAAATGTCTGTTCTATACTCAGGACACCTTCGTTGCCAAGTTGTTCATGCACAAAGTAACACCCAAATTGAAACCGATGCTCCGCTCGACAACAAAGGGAAGGGAGAACGGTTTTCTCCTACCGATCTTCTGTGCACATCGCTTGCCACCTGCATACTAACCACCATGGCCATAGCAGCTGAAGAACGAAGTTGGAAGTTTGAAGGGATAACTGCAACTATTGAAAAAATTATGAATCAAACGCCTCGTAGAATTGGTGAAATAAAAATTCATTTCATTTTCCCAAATTTAGATTACGATGATAGTATGAAAGAAAAAATACAGCGCTACGCTCATGCTTGCCCGGTAGGCCGCAGCCTCAGCTCGGAAGTATTACAAACAGTAACATTCGAGTTTAATTGAATACTACTTTTGCGGACACACCTGGTCGTAGGCGGCACACTTTTCGTTCTTTCGATTACAAGATTGAAGACTAAAAAAGCCTAAACCGAGCAAAACAAAAAATAAAACGCTTGCAGATTTTTTCATGGTATTACATTGAATTACAAAATTACTTCAAACCAAAGTTAATAATCCCGAATTTGAAAAGCAGTTATCAACATATCGCTGTAAGATTCGCTCTAATGCTCTTTGCTTTCGGAATTTCCGTTGTCCGAGCGCAACCCTCGAAGCCAATACATAAATATTCCGGGCTAACCTCTACCATGCAAAAGAACCTAAATCCGGACGAGTTATTGCGTTTATTGAACAACAGCGGTTATCCCTTTGCGCAAATAGAACTCGACACCCTATTTCTAGAATCACAACCTTCCGAATTTCATTGGAATGTATCTCTCGGAAATCAACTTTTACTTGACACCCTCATTACTGCGAGCAGCCTATTTAACAAAAAAACACTTCAGCGCTCGATCAATTACAAATTAGGACAACCCTACAGCTCAGATAAAATCAAAAACATTGGCGCTGCGCTCAATCAGATTTCATTTTTGAAACCCAACTCACCCGTGTTGGTTCGAATGCACGGCTCAACATTCAGTCTTGTTTTGAAGCCTGAAC
>CAMDFE010000064.1 GCA_945897395.1 Chryseobacterium gleum
GAAAGTGTCATTGATACGATCAATAGACACAACGAAAGGATTTTATTCATGTTGTTTTTGTTTATTGAAACGAATATAGATTTCTCTTATTCCCACAACAAAAACAGCTATGAAAATACTCCGAAGGGAGTAGGTAGATGTTATTCCACGGTTACGCTCTTCGCCAAATTTCTAGGCTGATCTACATTGCAACCACGCATAATGGCTACGTGATAAGAGAACAACTGCAATGGAATTACAGACACAATCGGAACAAGGCTATCGTCGGTGCGAGGAATTTCAATCACGTGATCAGCCATGCCTTTCACGGTTTTGTCGCCTTCCGTAACAATCGCAATGATTTGTCCCTTTCGCGCTTTCACCTCTTGAATATTGCTAACCACTTTTTCGTATGAAGCACCCTCAGTCGCAATGACAATAACCGGCATGTTCTCGTCGATAAGTGCAATAGGCCCGTGCTTCATTTCTGCTGCCGGATAACCTTCAGCATGAATATAAGAAATCTCCTTAAGCTTCAAAGCGCCCTCTAGGGCCACCGGGAAGCTGTAACCTCTTCCAAGGTATAAAGCGTTAGAACAATGCTGGTAAATCTCAGCGATGGCCTCTGTAATAGCATTTGTCTTCAGCACTTGCTCAACCTTTAACGGAAGAGATCCCAATTCTGCCATTAAACGCGTTGTTCTTTCGTTTGAAATAACTCCACGCTTTTGGGCAACACTCAATGCAATCTGATAAAGAACCACAACCTGAGCCGTGAATGCTTTGGTCGACGCAACACCTATTTCTGGACCCGCATGGGTGTATGCACCGCAATGAGTGGCTCTTGAAATTGAACTTCCAACAACATTACAAACTCCGAAAATTAACGCCCCACGCTCTTTCGCTAATTCAATAGCGGCAAGTGTGTCTGCTGTTTCTCCTGATTGAGAAATGGCAATAACAATATCGGTCGGATAAATAATCGGATTTCTATATCTGAACTCACTCGCATATTCAACTTCAACAGGAATACGCGCGAAGTCTTCAAACAAATATTCAGCAACAAGACCCGCGTGCCAAGAAGTTCCACATGCAACAATTAAAATTCGTTGTGCTGTTTTCCAACGTTCTTCGTGCTCATCTATTCCGCTCATTTTAATGAGTCCGGTTTTTAAGTTTACACGTCCACGTATAGAGTCTTCAATGCTGCGAGGCTGCTCGTGAATTTCCTTCAACATGAACGAATCATACCCACCTTTTTCAATGGCTTCAAGCTTTAATTCTAACGCTTGAATGTAAGGTGTCTGACCTTGGTTCTCAATATTTACAATGGTTAATCCTGTTGTACGATCTACGCGAGCAACTTCTTCATCGTTCAAGTAAACCACATTTTTAGTGTACTCAATGATTGGGGTTGCATCACTAGCAATATAGAAATCATCATTGGATCCAATACCAATAACCAATGGACTGGATTTCTTCGCAACAATAAGTTGGTCTGCATTTGATTTGTCTAAAACAACAATGGCATATGCACCGTGAACTTCAGCAAGAGCAAGTCTCACCGCTTCGAAAAGACTAACACCCTCAGCGTTACGAACATCTTCAATTAAGTGAACCAAAACCTCAGTGTCTGTGTCGCTTAAAAACACATGTCCACGATTCATTAACTCCTGCTTAATGGTCGCGTAATTTTCAATAATACCGTTGTGAATGAGTGCAATTGTTCCGTCGCCGCTGCAATGAGGATGTGCGTTTACATCGTTAGGAACACCGTGAGTTGCCCAACGCGTGTGTCCAATTCCAATATGCGAAAGAGGCTTTACCGCCCCAACAACATTTTCAAGATCAACAACTTTACCCTTACATTTTTTAACAACGAGTTCCCCATTGTCGATGTAAGCCATACCAGCGCTATCGTATCCGCGATACTCTAAACGGCTTAGACCTTTAATTACCTTTTCGTAAACCGGTTCGTTACCTAAATAGCCAACAATTCCACACATAAAGAAATTTTTTTAGTTTGAATATGTAATGATCAAGCGTGTGTTTTCACTTGATACGTTTGAATAATCAGGGCCATGCAAGATGGTTCGGTTAACCGATACACCGGCTGCTCCCGAAACAATAAATAGCGGAGCGTTTACCATCTCTCCAGAAATGACCTTTTGAACATATTGTGTTATGTTAAGGCGGTATCTTTTGTTTGATTCTTCCACCCCACCGCCAATGTTTCCACTGAATTGATCGGGAAGAGCAACCAAAGTTCCTTCACTGTTTTGATAGAAAATGAAAATTTGTGATGTGGGGGCATACCTTGAATCGGGCTCATATGGAACAATGAGCTCGGCTTTGTTTATGATTCTACCCTCACTCATTTGAAGATCTAACAAGTTTGGAAGTACCAACTTAGTTTTGATTCCAGCACCAGCTTGCAAATACATTGCGCTTTGATTGGCAAGAGTGTCTACCGTTACTAGACCTTGTAATTCAGGCTGAGTGGCATACTGATAAAAATGCTGAAGTCGAGAATATCTTCCACAATCAGATGTAATCGGGAATTCGTAGAAAGTAGTATCCGCAAGACCCCCGTTGTCATATCGATAGTAAACGGTTATTTTGCTGTTTATGTTTGTGAGATCTAACGCAACCACACCCATAGGGTATGAACCCGCCTCCACTTTCAAACCTTTGAAATACGTTTGAAAATTCTCGTCCGATTCCAATACAGTGGTATCCGCTGGTTGCAACAACCGAGAGCCTAAACTTGGTTTTAATGGAATACGTAATTGCGGCGCAAGCGAATCTTCGGTGCCGAATAAGTATGTTTTAGGTTTGAATTGAAACGTTTGCGAAGCGTCTGCCAGCAAGTTTTCGTTCAACACAGGGGCATTGTACGAACTGTTGAAGCTTCCTGTTTTCGGCAAGTCGGCGCTTAGTTCTTTCACAGATAAATACCCCTCGCCAAGAGAACCGTAGGTGTAACCCGTGTAAGCAACAGAGAAAATAACAGAGTCCACTTCGAAGATTTCTGGGAAACTAGGATTTGCACCAGAAAGAGCGAATTGCGTCGAGAAACTAGCTAACGTGCGGCCAAAGGTTTCGTCGGTATAAGACCCCAACAGGCAAGCCGAAAGCTCATCTGTGGAAAGTGTGTCTTCTCGAACGATATAGCTAGTAATAGCAGCCGTATCGGTTTGATTGGCATACAACACATCTTCTTCAGGAAGAAGGCCATCTGCCTGCAAATCTGTTGGTTTTTTACAAGAACCAAAGAATAGCAAGGTTAGAGCGCAAATCAAGAAGAGGACTTTCCTCATGGGTTAGTCTATCAAAATTGGTTTTGCAGCGTGAATCGTATCAAAAAATTCATCGATGGCTCCGTGAAAGTCTTCGCATTCGTAGGCTTTCAGAACAGGAACACTCAAGTTGTTTACCTCTTCCATAAGCTTTGGATTAATATCTGCCTCGTGAATAACCACGCCGTCGGCATGGGCTAGAGCAACCTTCATTAGGTTAACATAATTCGAAGTTGAAAGATCTCCGAGGTGTTGCTGTCCAATTTGGTCGAATTGAACTTTTTTAGATAGACCCTTGTCTATTGACCCGGCGAAATCGTCTTTGTATAGCGAAACAACAATTTTACTTTCAGCAAAATGAGGGTCTCCTGCGAATACATGCTTCACATAAAGCGGCATTAATGCAGAGAACCAACCGTGGCAATGCACGATATCAGGAGCCCAACCTAATTTTTTAACAGTTTCAAGCACCCCCTTCGAAAAGAAAATCATACGCTCTCCGTTGTCAGAGAATGGTTTGCCAGCCTCGTCGTGCAAATAAGCTTTGCGATGAAAGAACTCTTCATTGTCTATGAAGTACACCTGCAAACGAATTTGAGGAATACTCGCAACCTTAATAATCAAAGGGTGATCGGTGTCATCGACAATCAAATTCATTCCAGAAAGGCGAATAACTTCATGTAGCTGATGTCTGCGTTCGTTAATCTTTCCAAACCGCGGCATAAAGATGCGGGTCTCTTTGCCTCTTTCGTGCATGGCTTGAGGGATTTGACGAACTTGATTGGCTAGTGTAGATTCCGGAGTGAATGGAAAAATTTCTTGACTTACAAAAAGAACTTTTGTTTTTTGCATAGAGATGTTTAGGTTTGCCTGAATTCAGTTTGCAAAGATATTACAAATCTTTTTTGAATTTCGCAACTTTTTGTCCTTAAAATACTGAAATGAACGGAACTTCGTGCGAAATAGCTGTGTTACAGCATGTTAATGAGATGACGACGTTCAGCACGAAGTGCAGAAATGAAAACCGAACCATAGGTTTTGTGCCCACTATGGGGGCTTTGCACGAGGGCCACCTGTCTTTGATTGCAAAAGCGAAAGAATTGTGCGATGTTGTTATCTGTTCCATTTTCGTAAATCCCACACAATTCAATGACCCGAAAGACCTGGTGCTGTATCCCAGAACAGAAGAGGCGGATATTGCTCTTTTGAAGAGTGTGGGTTGCGATGTGGTTTTTATTCCGGCAGTTTTAGCCATTTATCCGGAAGGACAAAAGGTGGAAGAATACGACTTCGGAACATTAACATCTGAATGGGAGGGACGGTTTCGACCGGGACATTTCAACGGGGTTATTACAGTGGTTAAGCGATTGTTTGAAATAGTTCTTCCGCACAAATCCTTTTTTGGCAAAAAAGACTTCCAGCAATTTTCTGTTATTCGCGAGTGGGTTATTCAAGGTGAAATAGGAGTGGAAATTGTCGGCTGCGATACAATCAGAGCATACGACGGGCTTGCTTTGAGCTCAAGAAACAAAAGGCTTTCTACAGAACAAGCCACCATGGCCACCGCGTTTTCTAAAGCACTTTTGTTTATTCAAGAGAATAAACAAAAGAACAACGTGAAGGCGTTGATTGAAGGGGCAACGGAATTATTTATAAAAAAAGAGCAGATTGAACTTCAGTATTTCACCGTAGCTAATTCTCAAACACTAGAGCCGTTAGAGTACATTAACGAAGCAAAGCACCAAGTGGCCCTGATAGCAGGATTTATCGGGGGCGTTCGATTAATAGATGAACTCGAATTGAATTAATCGTTCTCTTCTTCCGGATTGTAGTTTTTCTCTTCCCAACGATTAACAGCCACTGCGGCCACGGCGTTTCCAACTACATTGGTAGCAGATCTTCCCATATCAAGAATGTGATCTACCCCTAGAAGCAAGAGCAGACCAGCCTCTGGAATTCCAAATGTGGCTAAGGTACCTGCAATAACAACGAGCGATGCGCGCGGCACTCCAGCAATTCCCTTGCTTGTTACCATGAGTGTAAGAAGCATAGCGGCCTGATCGGCCCAACTCAAGTCTATCCCATAACTCTGAGCAATGAACAAGCTTGCGAAGGTCATGTACATCATACTTCCATCTAAATTGAAACTATAACCCAGCGGTAGCACAAAACTCACGATGCGGTTTCTGCATCCGAAGCGCTCGAGCTCTTCCAATAATTTAGGGTAAGCCGCTTCGCTAGAGGCCGTGGAGAAAGCCAGAAGCAGAGGAGCTTTTATGCGAGCAGTTAGCTGAACCACGCGCTTTCCAACAATTAAAAAAGCAACAAACAAAAGCAAAATCCAAAGTAAGAAAAGTCCGCTGTAAAACTCTCCAATGAATAGGGCGTAGGAAGACAACACGCTAATTCCTTTTTTAGCAACAACAGATGTCATTGCTGCGAACACCGCGAACGGCGCAACATACATGACCATTGAGGTTATTCGAAGCATAACGTGCCCGAGAGCATCCATGGCTTTTACGATGATTTCTCCTTTTTTCCCAAGGGCAGCTGTTGCTGTTCCGAAGAAAAAAGCAAAAATTACTATTTGAAGAATTTCGTTTGTAGCCATCGACTCTATGACACTTGAAGGCACAATGTGAACCACGAAACCTTTAAGGGTTAGGGCAGCTTTGTCAATTCCAGACTCCATAGCTTCTGGAGGAAGGGGCACTTGAAGGGATTTTCCAGGTTGATAAAGATTCACCAACAACGCACCGAGCAATAAAGAAATGAACGAGGCAGAAACGAACCAAAGCATGGTTTTTCCACCAATACGCCCCACCGTTTTCATATCACCCAATTTCGCAACCCCCGCAACCAGCGTGGCAAGTACAAGGGGCGCAATAATCATTTTAATCAAACGAAGAAAGATATCCGTGAAGATTGAAAGGATTTCTAAGATTTTTTTAAGTGTCGCGTTTTGCGATTCAGAAACATCAATGCTTTTTTGATATTTTGAAAGTTCACTCGAAGCGTTTTTTGACTTGTTGATGCAGGCAAGGGCCGCATCGTATTTTTCATTTTCCGAAATAGAATCGTTTGAAACAATTGCAGCAAGTTCATCTGCAGTCGGAGTTGGCTGAGCAGACAGCTCTTTAGCGAGCTGTTCTAGCGCTTCTTTTTTTGTTTTTTGCGATGGAGCCGGATAGGAAACATTTAACGCGTAACCCGCGCCAATTCCTATAAACAAAGCGATAAATATCCATGTGGAAAGGCCTCCGAACTTTTTCATAAAAGAAAATTTTTCCGAAGATAGTGGCTTAGCTTACAATTCTTCTTGGAGGCGGTGAAGAATTTTTCTCTCAATGGAGCTCGTTATTCCTGGAATACCAAAACCGAGTTTGTTTGAACAACGAACCTCAACTTCAACATTATCATCATTTTCAACAATTCGAATAATGCATGTTCTACCTAGTGAAAAAAAGCGCAGGCCTTGCTGAGCGTATATAAAACCTTTTCTGTCGTTTATATCGCGGATGTAAAACCGCTCTTTGTGCAGGAGGTCGGTCAGAGTATTTATGACAGCGTGCTTGCTACAATTAAAGATTGCTTTTTGCAAAATAGTTAGACGTTTAGATGAAGGTTCACCAAACTTAACGCCTAACGCGCTGTAAACCAAAAGGTTTACAAAAAACAAAGACTTAATACCCTAAGACTTGACTTTTAATTTCGAGCGGCGTCTCGGAATGACTTTGTGTCAATAATGACATACCCTCCGGTGCTGTCGCCATACTTGGCAGGCACCCCTCCAGTGTATACGGTAATGTTGCTTATTCCGCTTGATGGAATATTCAACGGCGCGCCATGAATTTTCACACCATCGATGTAATAAACAATGCTACCGGAGCGGCTTCCACGAAAATAAAGCTCTTCTCCACGATCGCTTGTTTTAATATCACTTGACATAGAAGTTAGAATGGCTTTTAGTGAACCTCCATTAGCAGCAGCGTTGTCTTTAAGTTCTTTCGCGCCAAGAGAAATGGCGGTTCCGCCGTTGATATCTATAAGTGGTTTTTCGGCGCGAATAATCACGGGGCCTCCCGTACCATAACTAGCTTTTGTTAGGGTGAAATCAGTTAGCTTTCGAATTTGGTCTGATTTAACTTCTACATTACTTACTTGAAGTTGATTGTAGCCAATGAGGTCATAAATGAGCGTGTATGTTCCTGGCTCAACGCCGTTGATTCGGTAAACGCCTCTTTCATCTGTTGCCGCACCTACAACGATTCCGTTGTTTTCTGCGCGTACGATTACGCCTGCAATAGGGTTGTTGTTTTCGTCGATGATTTTTCCGAAGATTTCACCGTGAGATTGAGC
>CAMDFE010000065.1 GCA_945897395.1 Chryseobacterium gleum
CGCAAGTAAATAATCTGAATGTTCAGGTTTACAGCGTTGATGGTAAATTAACCTTTAGTCATTCAGGATCAAATGAATTCCAAGTGAATGCTTCAACGGGAATTTATCTCCTCGTTTTTCAATCAGAAAAACATTCAGGCGTTCAGAAAATTAGTATTCGTTAACGCGAAGAAAGCGAAATGGAGTAAACTCCAGGGATGGACTCTAGTTCATTTTGAATTTCTTTAGTCACTAGAATTTTATTTCTTTCCGAAGACGGAAGCACCACGCGGTCTTCACCATTTTTTAATTCTATGCGAAGCTGGGCGTGCCCGGTGTTTTTCACCAGCAGATCATCTAGTTTTTGAATGGTTTTTTCGGTGAGAAATTCCGAGTCAATTCCAATAGTCAAATAACGCCCAAGCTTTTCTTTCACTTCAGCTAAGAGGGATATTTCTGCAATTTGGAATTCAGTTTTTTCTTCCGTGTTTTGTCCATAGCGACGTTTTTGAAAACGTCCGCGAACGTATAAGAAGAAGTTATCTTGCATATACGCTTTAAAGCTCATGTAGTCTTTTCGGAACAAGCGGAAGTCGTGCGAACCTTCTCCGTTTTCCAGCGTGAAACTTCCATATGGATTGCCTTGTTGCGACATGCGGTGCTGAACGTTTTTGACAATACCGGCAAAGGAAATTTCACGTCCGTTGTTGGGTTCAGGATTTTCTAAGGCTTCCATTGAATTTGGATAACAGAACGCTTCAATTTCAAGAGCGAAATCGTCGAGTGGATGTCCTGAGATGAACATTCCAACCAATTCTTTTTCTTTTGAAAGTTCGGTGAGAGCATCCCACGGTTCTACTTTTGGAATCGTTGGCGGTTGAATTTGCACGCCTGAGTCTTCTCCGAATAATGATCCTTGTGAAGAGTTTTTGCCATCACGTGCTGCACGCGCGTATTTCACTAAGGTGTCTATGAATCCTTCGCCTCTGTTGTCGGTTCCGAAATACGCAGAACGTGTAATGCCGAATCGGTCGAAAGCTCCGCACATGGCCAGGCTTTCCAAAACACGCCTGTTGGTGGCTTTATCGTCGACACGTTCTAAAAAATCAAATACTGTTTCGAAGGGTTTGTTTTCGCGCTCGCGAATCATGCTTTCTACAGCATTCTCTCCAACCGCTTTAACGGCGGCCAATCCAAAGCGAATGGCTCCAGCTTTGTTTACTGAAAAAAGAGAAAGTGATTCGTTCACATCTGGAGAAAGAACGGGAATGCGCATGCGCTTGCATTCTTCCATAAAGAAAGTAACCCCCTTAATGTCGCTCAAGGAATTGCTTAAGGTAGCAGCCATGAACTCTGCTGGATAGTGTGCTTTCAAATACGCCGTTTGATATGCGATCCAAGCATAACATGTCGAGTGAGATTTGTTGAAGGCATAACTCGCAAACTTCTCCCAGTCGGTCCATATTTTTTCAAGTTTATCTGCAGGGTGGCCATTTGCAATGGCTCCTTCCATGAACAAACTTTTCATCTTATTCAGTTCTTCAATGAGTTTTTTACCCATTGCTTTTCGAAGTACATCGGCCTGACCTTTTGTGAAGTTGGCCAGTCGCTGAGAGAGCAGCATCACTTGCTCTTGGTAAACCGTAACCCCGTATGTTTCTTTTAAGTTGTCTTCCATTTCAGGAAGATCGTATTCGATTTTTTCGAGTCCGTGTTTACGACGAATGAATTGCGGGATGTACTCCATAGGACCTGGACGATACAAGGCGTTCATGGCAATTAAATCTGCGAATACGGTAGGTTTCAGGTCGCGCATGTGTTTGCGCATACCTTCACTTTCATATTGGAAAATGGCAACTGTTTCACCGCGCTGGAAAAGCTCGTAGGTCTTTTCATCGTCGATGGGAATGTTGTCAATGTCTATGTCAATGTTGTGAGAGAGCTTAATGAGTTTGATTGCGTTTTTAATAATGCTCAGCGTCTTCAATCCCAAGAAGTCCATTTTCAAAAGCCCTGCTTTTTCTACAACGGAGTTGTCGAACTGCGTACACCACATGTCGCTATCTTTCACGGTTGCAACCGGAACGAAGTTCGTGATGTCCGTAGGGGTGATAATCACGCCGCAGGCGTGAGTGCCCGTGTTGCGAATGGACCCTTCTAATATTTTCGCCATTCGCAACACTTTACCTTCCGGCGTAGTGCTTGCAGCAATAAATCGCATGCGCTGCATACGCGCGAATTCTTCACTCGAGAAGTCGTCTTTTAACTGCTTCTCTTCTTTGTTGAAGATGTCAGAAAGCGATGCGCGATCGGGAATTAATTTCGTCAATTGCTCCGACTCGCTAATGGATAAGTCGAACACACGCGCAGCGTCTTTCACGGCCGACTTCGCGGCCATAGTACCGTAGGTAATGATTTGCGCAACTGCGTTGCGGGAATATTTATTTCGTACGTACTCAATAACTTTTTCTCGTCCTTCGTCCTCGAAGTCGATATCCATATCGGGCATCGACACACGATCTGGATTCAAGAAACGCTCAAAAAGGAGATCGTATTTAATCGGATCAACATCTGTAATGCGAAGGCAATAAGCCACTGCAGATCCTGCGGCAGATCCACGTCCAGGACCCACTGAAACATCCATCTTTCGCGCTTCGTTGCAGAAGTCTTCAACAATAAGCAAGTATCCCGGATAACCCGCTTTCTCAATAACAGAAAGTTCGAATTGCAATCGCTCGCGAATAGATTCATCGAAATCGCCGTAGCGGTATGTCGCACCTTTGAAGGCCAAGTGCTCAAGATAGGCCGACTGCTCCGCAATGGTTTTCAGTTTTTCTTTTTCTTGTGCAATGCGCTCTTCCTCGTAACCTTCGGTCTTCCATTTTTCTATTCGCTGTGAAATCAATCGTTCGTGAGAGGCAATGATTTCAGTTTGAAAATTTGAAATGAAAGTTTCTTCAATGTCGAATTTCGGAAGTAAAATTTCTCTATCCAGTTTATATCCTTCACACTTCTCAGCAATCTCAAGTGTGGTCTCCAATGCGCCCGGATAAGCTGAAAAGGCTTGTGCCATTTCTTGAGCATCTTTCAAATAAAACTCGTTGTTCGGAAATCCAAAGCGGAACTCTCTTCCTTTCTTTCCAATATATTTGGAAGGGGTGCTTACTTTTTCTCCCTCTTTCACACAGATCAGAGCGTCTTGCGCTTCAGCATCACTTTTCTCGGTGTAGTAACTGTTGTTTGCTGCGAAATATTTCACGTTGTGATTCTCACAAAACCGAACAAGCGTTCGGTTAACGACTTGCTCTTCTTCCAACCCGTGATTATTCAATTCAGCATAGAAATCTTCACCAAATTGTTCCTTCCAAAAAACAAAAATTTCTTCTGCTTTTTCTTCACCAATATTCAGAATGGTTGAAGGTATTTCACCCCAAATTGAACCTGTGCAGAGAACGAGGCCTTCTTTGTATTGAACAAGAAGGTCTCTGCTAATGCGCGGAACATAATAGAATCCTTCGGTATAGGCTAGCGAAGAAAGCTTCGATAAATTTTGATAACCTTTAAAATTTTTCGCCAGTAATACAATCGGATATCCATCGTCTTTCACTGAACGGTCGGTGTGATTTCGGCACAAATTCAATTCAGCACCTACGATGGGTTTAATTCCTTTTTTGTGGGCGGCACTCACGAAGTGAAACGCTCCCATCATATTTCCAGCATCTGTTACAGCAACAGCTGGAGAGCCCATGGCGAGTGATTTTTTAATCAACGCGTCAATGGTCGTGGTGCTTTGAAGAATGCTGTATTGCGAGTGCACATGAAGATGCACGAATTTTTGATTTTCGTTAATATCAACTTCCGAAAGCGTTTCATCAGGGGCCTGATTGTCAGTTTTATCTGATTTGAAATTGCTGTCTTGTAAAATTGGCGCTTCGTAAACTACATCATCTTTCGCAACGCCGTTAGCACTTGGGATAACTCCAATTCGAATTAATTCGAAGAAACATTTCCCTGTTGCATCTACGTCGTATGCGGCGTCGTGCGCCTCTTCAAACTTAACGTGAAATAATTTTTCATGAAGTTCAGTGAGTGTTGGCCATTTGAATTTACCGCCTTTTCCTCCAGGAATTGCACAAAATTCGGTTCCAAATTCTTTGGTGTCCATGCTCGACATTTGCTCGAGCACGTTGGTTCTTCCTTCACGTAGGAATTCACATCCAACAATGTTTATATCGAATTCAATGTTATGTCCCGCAACAAATTGTGTTTGAGCAAGAGCCTCTTCGAATTGGTCCAAGCATTCACTCAGTGGAATCCCATCTTTCGTAGCGCGCTCCGTTGAAATTCCGTGAATCTTTTCTGAAGTATAGGGAATCGAAAATCCGTTCGGCTGAACAATTATGCTTCCTTGTGAAATTAAATTTCCACGTTCTCCATGCAGCTGCCAAGCCAATTGAACAAGCCTTGGCCAATTGTTAAAATCGGTTAAAGGGGCTTTGTAGCTTTGCGGAAGGCCGGTGGTTTCTGTGTCGAAAATTAAATACATGGAAATTATTCAGATAGGAGTATAAAATTACAGCGTCCCATTCGAATAATTAGCCATTGTGGAAATCTTTCCGGTGTCTTTTTTTGAACCATGATGTATTTCGAAAGACTAGCAGAGAAAAAAGGCCAAGTCCTAAGAAATACACGTAATCTGAAGTCAAGATAATGGCAACATCGGCGTCGGTATAAAAGGAAATGTAGTAGGCGTAGGTGAGATAAAGAGCGGTTGTGGCCAGTTCAATGAAAAAACCTTGAATAGTTTTGCCCGCGCCTTCAACTGCGGCCAATAAAATGCTCGTGAAGGCGAAGATGGAAATGGCGGGCAGGACCACGTGCATGCTCTTTACGGTGAGTCGGGTGGTTTCTTCATTGGCATTGAAAAGGTGCGCAATGCTTTCCGGATACAGCCAGAGGCCGTGCGTTAGAATGAGTATGAAAGAGAAGTTCAATAGGGCCAATCTTTTAATGACATGAAAAATTTCCGAGGTTCTTTTTTCAGCAAGTAATCCGGATACATATGTTTTGGTTGTGCTTGAAAATCCCATGACGCTGACCCATGCTAGCATATACATGTTCCGAACAATGAACGCGCTTTGAAATGAGTCGTCGCCCTTCTTTTCAATAAACGCGAAGAAGATGATCCAGATGCTCAAGGCAACAAGCATTTGAAGCATAATAGGAACTCCCAAGCGAAGGATTTCTTTGGTGTAACGAAAAGGAACACGGTAGAGATTGCGAAAGAGTCGCACCTCGGTGTATTTCGAATGAAAGATGGTATAAAAGAACAATACAAGAGCTGCAGCGGCTTCACCAATATTGGTGGCAATGGCGGCTCCATGAACTTCAAGTCGAGGGAAATTGAAATTTCCGAATATGAATAAATAATCGAAGACTATAGTGAAAATTGCAACGGTAATCGTAGAATAGATTATGCTACGCGTTAGCGCAATTCCAGACCAAAACGACTGTAACACTTGAATGAAGGTGAAGAAAATGAATCCGTATGCGCGAGTTTCAGCAAAGGTTTTCATGTAATTCCGCGTTTCTTCGTCTTCAATACTTCGGTCTAAAAAAGTAGGGATGAAAAAAGCTAAAACTAGAAATTGAATCAAGACAATAAAAACCCCTATGAACAAAGCATTCGCGAACACGGTAGGAATTTCTTCGCTTCGACCTTCTCCTCGTTTTCTTGCAATAAGTATTTGTGAGGCATTCGCTAATCCCGCCGACAGCATGGCAAGAGCAATGTAAATAAGTCCAACGAAACTTACTGCGCTCATGGCTTTTCCATTCAATTGTGCAACGAAGTAATTATCAACGAGCACAACAATGAATTGCACGAAAGCTCCCAAACACAAGGGAAGAGCCATTTGCAATAGCGCTCTGTTGGAAGTGTTTAATGCAATTTTTTCAGACATGCTTTTTGTTTTGCCATTCGGCTTCAATGTGCTTCCACCAGTGAATGCTGTGCCGAGCCCATTCAAGTTTTAGCGCTAGTTTTTCTTGCTCACTCAATTGCCAGTTAATAGAACTGCGGCGCAAGTTAGTGGTCAAGTGCTGCAACGCAATGCTAGTTGCAGCTGAGACATTGAGACTTTCAGTAAAACCTTGCATGGGTATGTACACGAGGACATCTGCCTGTTCAACCATGTAGTCGCTTGCGCCGGAAAGTTCTGTTCCCATGACCAAGGCTGTTTTTTGAGAAAGGTCTAATTCAGCAAGTGGAATGGAGTTGCCGTGTAGATGTGTTACAGCCAAACGATAGCCTTTGCTTTTTAAATCACGAACACATTCAACGGTGTTGTTTCGTGTTGAATTGTATCGGTGAAGAGAGAGCCATTTGCCAGCGCCTTTTGAAATGCGCTGAAGGTGTTGAAAGGGATTTGTATTTTCAATTAAATATCCATCTTGAATTCCGAACGACTCCATGCTTCGGAGAATTGCACTGGTGTTGTGTGATTGGTATAAGTCTTCTAGAACAACGGTGAGGTATCTCGTGCGTAAGTCAACCACTTCATTGAAGCGTTGTTGCTTGAACGGAGTGAGTGCTTCGCTGAAGAGGTCGTATAATTCTTGACTCATGAGGTGCAAAAATAAAAAGGGCTGCCGAAGCAGCCCTCATATTTTTCGAGACTGAAGACTACTTCACTTTAGAAGATAACTCAGTACCAGCTTTGAACTTAACTACTTTCTTAGCTTTGATCTGGATTTCTTTTCCAGTTTGTGGGTTACGTCCTTTACGTGCCGCACGCTTTGAAGTAGAGAAAGAACCGAAACCAACTAAGGCAACACGGTCGTCTTTTTTCAACGCTTTAGTAGTCACTTCGATGAATGCATCTAATGCACGCTTCGAATCAGCTTTTGTAAGCTTAGAAGATGCTGCGATAGCATCGATCAATTCTGCTTTGTTCATTTTGTTTTGGTTTTTATAAATTAAACATTTATTTGTTATCCCAAATGTAAAAGAAGCATTTTCTAATTAGCAAGTAAACACTGAGAATAATTGTCATTTTGTTGAAAAAACCCCACAGTTGTTCATAACCATGAGTTTTTTATTATGAAACGCCTTGATTTACTAGCTTGTAGCGCATGAAAAAACCCACCGAAGTGGGCTTTTAGTCTTTATTAACCGAATGTTATTTTGATTTTTTCTTTCCGTAAACGTAATAAACAACTGCTCCAACAGGAATAACCATAAGTCCGAAGTACGCAGCAGGATCATCGCTCAATGCATTTTTTACAATGAACCAGGCAACTACTGCAATGAACAATACAGGTAAGACAGGGTAAAGTGGCGATTTAAAAATGCCATCTGTTTGTCCCATTTTTTTCATTCTGAAAACAAATATTCCAGAACAAGCCAACGCTAAGAAGAACCACTCTGTAATTGTAACGTAGGTATATAGTGCTTCGAATTTTCCCCAGACGAAGATGAGAACGATTGCCCAAGCCGATTGCAAAAGAATTGCATTTACGGGGACACCGAATTTCGGATGTGATTTTCCGAACGCTTCGAAGAATAGTCCTTCATTCGACATCTGTTGAACAATGCG
>CAMDFE010000066.1 GCA_945897395.1 Chryseobacterium gleum
TTGTATGTGAGATACGGAGATTATCTTCCTGTATCAGCCTCTGAACATGGAGCGGATGTGGATAAATTGATGAATGTCAATATTTGGATGGTAACGGTGTCCTTTTTTATCGTCAACTTTTTCCTTTTCTACTTCGCTTGGAAATATCAATTTAAAAAAGGAAGAAAAGCAAAGTTTTTCGCACACGACAATCGCTTGGAGATGCTATGGACTTTGGTTCCGGGTGTTTTGTTGGCGTTCGTTATTGTGTATGGTCTTATTACTTGGAACAAGATAACAGGTCCTGCTTCTGCTGATGCTATTCAAATTGAATTGTACAGCAGACAATTCGATTGGACAGCTCGCTATCCTGGTGAAAACAAGACCTTTGGTTCAGCAAGTTACAATTTGATTAGCACTTCGAATCCTTTAGGGTTGGTTTCTCCTGAAGGAATTCGTGCTAAATTGGAGGAGTTGGATGCCCAAATTGAAAATGTCGAACATCAGTTGGCAGAGAATAAGCTTATGCCTTTGTTGCCAGAGAGCTACGTAGCTACTTTAGAAGATAAGGTTAGTCGATTGAAGCGACATAAACAGCGCATTGCCGACATAGATGAGAACAGCGTTAATGGAATGAGCACATGGGAATCTGGAAACGATGATCGTTTGGTGAAGGGTGAAATGCACATTCCGGTAAACAAAGAGATTGAGTTTATTTTCCGTTCACAAGATGTTATTCACTCAGCATTTATGCCTCACTTCCGATCACAAATGAACTCGGTACCTGGTGTAGCAACGCGTATGAAGATGACGCCAACGGTAACAACTGCGGAAATGCGCAAGATTACGGGTAATGATTCTTTCAACTACATTCTTCTTTGTAATAAAGTTTGTGGGGCGGCACACTTCAACATGCAAATGAAAATTGTTGTTGAAAGCGAGGCGGATTACAATGTATGGGTTGCAAAACAAAAAATGTTTAAGGCCCCTGAAGTAAAGGAAACAGCGGATTCAACTTTAGCAAACGAACCTAAAAAAGATACTTTAGCCACAGCAATGGGCGGAAAATAAAAAAGATAATCATGGAAGCAACTGAAAACACGCACGCACAAGACCACGGTCATCACCATCACAAGGAGAGCTTCATATCGAAGTATGTGTTCTCGATGGATCATAAAATGATTTCAAAGCAGTTCTTAATTACGGCAATCGTAATGGGAGTCGTGGCTGTAATGTTATCTATTTTCTTCCGCCTTCAATTGGGATGGCCAGGAGAGAAGTTTCAAATTTTAAATGCATTCTTAGGTGACAAATGGGCACCAGATGGAATCTTAGATCGTAACGCGTATTTGGCGATGGTAACGATTCACGGAACAATCATGGTATTCTTCGTATTAACCGGAGGGTTATCAGGAACGTTTGCGAACTTACTTATTCCATTTCAGATTGGAGCTCGCGACATGGCTTCAGGATTTTTGAATATGTTATCTTATTGGTTTTTTGCCGTGTCTAGCATAATCATGTTGGCGTCATTGTTTGTTGAAGGTGGAGCGGCCTCGGGAGGTTGGACAATTTACCCACCACTTTCTGCCTTGCCACAAGCTATGCCGGGTTCAGGTATGGGTATGACGCTTTGGTTAATTTCAATGGTGTTGTTCGTAGCCTCTTCACTTTTGGGTGGTTTGAACTACGTAGTAACCATCATTAACCTTCGTGCTAAAGGCATGAAGATGACTCGTCTTCCATTGACGATATGGGCCATTTTCGTAACTGCAATTTTAGGAGTTCTATCATTTCCTGTATTGGTTTCTGCTGTTGTTCTTCTTTTGATGGACAGAAGCATGGGTACAGCATTCTATTTGTCTGATATCTTCATTCAAGGAGAGGCGTTGGATGTAACTGGCGGATCGCCGTTGTTGTTCCAACACTTGTTCTGGTTCTTAGGTCACCCTGAGGTATACATCGTATTGCTTCCTGCATTAGGAATATCTTCAGAGGTAATTGCTACCAATTCACGCAAGCCAATCTTTGGTTATAAGGCTATGATTGGATCAATTTTGGCGATTGGTTTCTTGTCGTTCATTGTATGGGGTCACCACATGTACATCACAGGTATGAACCCATTCCTAGGGTCTGTATTCGTATTCACGACCTTGTTAATTGCAATTCCATCGGCTGTTAAGGCGTTCAATTACATAACTACGCTTTGGCAAGGAAATGTACGTTTCACTCCTGCTATGTTGTTCAGTATTGGTTTGGTAAGTACGTTTGTTACAGGTGGTTTGACAGGAATTATCTTGGCTGACTCTGCGTTAGACGTGAACGTTCACGACACTTATTTTGTAGTTGCTCACTTCCACATTGTAATGGGTATGTCTGCGATCTTCGGAATGTTCGCTGGTGTTTATCACTGGTTCCCTAAGATGTACGGAAGAATGTTGAATACAAAGTTGGGCTATGCTCACTTCTGGTTGACGTTAGTTTGCGGTTTCGGAGTATTCTTCCCCATGCACTTCATTGGTATGGCTGGTGCTCCTCGTCGTTACTACAGTTTCTCAGAATTTGAATTCTTAGATTGGGTTATGGATTTGAATCCGTACATCAGTATTTTTGCTCTTGTTGGTGGTGCTGCGCAAATATTGTTCCTCGTGAACTTCTTCCACAGTATATTCTACGGACAGAAGTCTTCACAGAACCCATGGCAGTCGAACACATTAGAGTGGACGACACCAGTTCAACATATGCACGGAAACTGGCCTGGTGCTCTTCCTGAAGTTCACCGTTGGGCTTATGATTATTCAAACCCGGAACACGAAGAGGATTTCGTTCCACAAGTAGTTCCATTGAAGCCTGGAGAACACGCTCATTAATGAATAGTATTGAGAAATTAAAAAATCCGTATCTTAGAACGATGCGGATTTTTTTTGTCATATTATTTTGCGCTGCCGAGATAACTCTTTTGGCCCAGCCCGTTAATCTTCAAAATTCATTCAAAGGAGTGTTTGAAGGAAAACCGAAGGCAACTGCGAAGTGGGACACTTGGGGAACATTCATAGGTGGAAGAACATTCAATACTCAGGCACTTAAGGTTGGGGCCGAATTCAATGAGACTCTTGTTCTAGGGATCGGATACAATTGGCTTTCCAACGGTGTATACAAGAATGTGAATGTTGAAGGAGTAAATCGGCTCAGTGAATTTGAACTGCGTTATTTTGGTCCTTATGCTGAAATGGATTTTTTTAAGAGTGGGCATTGGAAAGGAACTCTGCCCATTCAATTGGGATTCGGAAAAAGTTTTTTGAAGTACAATGATGCTGAAGGTAATCGTGTAAAATTGAATGAAGGTCACGTCATTCTCTATGAGCCGGCCATGAGTTTCAGTTATGACATTGCGAATTTATTCGAGGTGGGTGCGGGATTCGGTTATAGAATTATGTTGAAGAATAACAATTACATTGATCAGCGCTTAACTTCACCCAACTTTGTGGTGCGGCTAAGTCTAAACCCATACGGCTGGGCAGAGTTGTTTCATTTAGATGAAATGGGGAAGAAATTTATGGAATCTAATTAGAAGTTTATGAGCGAAGATTTCGATATAAGAGACGAGGCCGACGGTACGACGGACAAGGATTTAGAAAAAGTCCTGAGACCCAAATCATTTGAAGATTTCACGGGTCAGAAACAAGTACTCGATAACCTGAAAATTTTTGTTCAGGCAGCTAAATTGCGCGGCGAATCGTTGGATCACGTATTGCTTCACGGACCTCCTGGATTGGGAAAAACAACCCTAGCGTACATTGTTTCGTTGGAAATGGGAGTTGGAATTAAAACAACTTCTGGACCTGTCTTAGACAAACCCGCTGACCTAGCCGGTTTGCTTACGAATCTCGAAACGAATGATGTATTGTTTATTGATGAAATTCACCGATTGAGTCCAGTTGTAGAGGAATATCTCTACAGCGCTATGGAAGATTTTTGTATTGACTTGGTGATTGATACCGGACCGAACGCTCGTTCGGTTCAGATTAATTTGAATCCGTTTACTCTTGTTGGTGCTACTACCCGAAGCGGTTTGCTCACCGCTCCTTTGCGCGCGCGTTTCGGAATTAACGCACGACTTTCTTATTACGATTCGAAGACATTGACGGATATTGTTGAACGAAGTTCAGCGATCTTGAAAATTCCAATTACGCCTGATGCGGCATACGAAATAGCGCGCAGAAGTCGCGGTACTCCGCGTATTGCAAATGCACTGCTTCGTCGTGTTAGAGATTTCGCCCAGATTAAGGGCGATGGAACGATTGAGATTAACATAACTCAAATGTCATTGAATGCATTGAATGTAGACACCTTGGGACTTGATGAAATGGACAACAAGATATTGATGACCATGATGAATAAGTTCAACGGAGGGCCTGTTGGACTTACTACAATAGCAACTGCTGTTGGAGAGGATGCAGGAACCATTGAAGAGGTTTACGAGCCATTCCTCATTCAAGAGGGCTTCTTAACGCGAACTCCGCGAGGAAGACAATTGACAGATCTTACCTACAAGCATTTGGGCAAGATTAGAAATAATCCTGGCGAGTTGTTCTAGTGTTGAATCAATCGGAACATACCCGCATTGTAAAAGAAATTGCAAGCCAATTGGGATTTGCGCAATGTGGTATTTCGAAGGCAGAATATTTATCGGAGGAAGCTCCGCGTCTTGAGCAATGGCTGAAGCAGAACATGCATGGCGAAATGCGCTATATGGAAGGCCATTTCGACAAGCGACTAGACCCAACTTTGTTGGTTCCCGGCGCGAAGAGTGTTGTTTCCCTTATGTTCAATTATTATCCGAAGGAAAATCAAGCTACCGACGCTCCTAAAATTTCGAAGTACGCTTGGGGAGAAGATTATCATGTTGTAGTCAAAGACAAACTGTTTCAATTTGTTGAACTCATTCGTGATCAAATTGGTGAAGTAGGCGGAAGGGTATTCGTTGATAGTGCGCCTTTGCTGGAGAAGGCTTGGGCCGCTAAATCTGGATTAGGTTGGGTTGGAAAAAATAGCAATTTGATTTCAAAACAGAAAGGCTCTTTTTTCTTTTTAGCTGAACTCATTCTCGATTTGAATTTAGATGCAGACAATATTGTTACCGATCATTGTGGAACATGCACAGCCTGCATAGACGCTTGTCCGACCGGTGCTATTGTTGGAGATAAAATTGTCGATGGAAGTAAATGCATTTCATATTTCACCATTGAATTGAAAGAAAGTGTTCCAAGTGAATGGAAGGAAAAGCTCGACGATTGGGCCTTTGGTTGCGATGTTTGTCAAGATGTATGCCCCTGGAATCGCTTTTCAATTCATCACAATGAGCCTCGTTTTTTTGCTGAACCAGAACGCTTGAGTCTTTCAAAAGGTGAGTGGAAGGAAATGACAGAAGAAACTTTTCATGCTGTATTTGGAAAGACACCGCTCATGCGAGCAGGATTGAAGCACATTCAGTCGAGTGTGTTGGACTAATCTTCTTCTGGAAGAATTTCAGCAACGGTGAAAATAGAACCTGTGACAATGACTAGATCATTCGCGGAACTATTTTCAATAGCTGTCTTCAAACCCGAATGAACGTTCAGGTAGCAGTTTCCCTTCAACATAAATTCTAAAGCTTTTATTTGAAGTTCTTCTTTCGGAAGAGCGCGAGGAATATCGGATTGGACGAAATAGTATTCCGCCTCTTTCGGTAAAAGTGACAAGACTTGTGAATGGTCCTTGTCGTTCACCATTCCAATTACAATATGCAGTTGCTTGTATGAAAGCGTTTTTATTTTTTCAACCAAAAAAGTAATTCCCTCTTCGTTGTGTGCTACTTCAGCAACGGTTAAGGGTTCTGTTGCAAGGACCTGCCAACGTCCCATCAGATGCGTGTTTTCAGTCACGCGAAGAAATCCTTCAGCTATATTTTCATTCGAAATATTCCAATTCAATTTTTGAAGTTCAAGAAGAATTCCGAAGGAAGTTCTTTCGTTGAAAAGTTGGTAGCTCCCTTCTAAAGCAGATTTTGGGGGAAGTAGAGATGTGCTAAAAGTTACAGGTGCGTTTTTATTTTTCGCGATAGCTAGAATTTCCGCACGCGCGCCCGTTGGAATTTCACCCAGCACAACTGGAATTTTTTCTTTGATTATTCCTGCTTTTTCTTTCGCTATTAATTCAAGTGTATCTCCAAGAAACTGCGTGTGGTCTTTGCTAATTGAAGTAATAGCAGTGACTAGTGGTTGAACAATGTTCGTGCTATCGAGTCTTCCTCCCATACCCACTTCTATAACAGCGATGTCTACTTGTTCTTCAGCAAAGTAATGAAAGGCAAGCGCAGTAGTAATTTCGAAGAAGGAAGGCTCGATGTTTTTCCAACTTTCTTTCGATTGCTCAACGAAGTTCGCAACAAACGAAGGCTCTATTTTTTTTCCATTTACACGAATGCGTTCTCGGAAGTCTTTGAGATGTGGCGAGGTGAAGAGTCCCACTTTGTACCCAGCCTCCATTAAAACAGATGCAGTGAGGTGTGAGGTGGATCCTTTTCCGTTTGATCCTGCTACATGAACCACAGGAAATTTTAAATGCGGGTTTCCAAGAGCTGCGCTAAGTTGTGAAATGTTTCCGATGTCGGGTTTATAAGCTGCAGCTCCAATGCGATGAAACATAGGTAGCTGTGAGAAAAGATATTCTACGGCTTCTTCGTAACTCACAAGATTATTTTACAGACAACACAATTGTAATTGTTCCGGTTTGCGGAGTTGTGCTATTTGAAGAGGTAAAAGTACATTTGCGAGCTGCTTCCAAGGCCAAGCCGTTGTTGTAGGGAACATCTGTTGTGATGTTAGAATTTACGACCGTTGCTTTTGTAACCTTTCCATTTTTATCTACTGTAATACTTACAACCACTTTACCATTGGCAGTTGGCTTTTTAGATGTGCTTGGTGGGGTTAAGTTGCCTCTTCCTTTAAGTGACCAACTTGTTCCGTTCCCAAATCCGGTTCCTGTATAGTTACCTGAACCAGGACCGTTTCCACCTCCATCTCCACCACCTGTGCCGCCTCCTGTTCCTCCATCTCCACCGCCGTTGCTTGCGTCGCTTCCGCCACCACCATTCAGTTGGTTCAACATGTTGTCGAGCGCTGAAGGTTGCGGATTGGTTTGCGCGGTTTGTGTTCGGTCGGTTGAAGGTTTGTTCCGATTATCAACCGGAGTTTTGCTTTCTGAAATAGTTGGAGCTGAAATATCTGCGCCAACATAAGATTCAGGCATAGGTGCGAAAGCTATCTCAACGGGTTCTATTGCACCGCCTGCTTCTCCCTCTGCCGATCCTTGTCCTTCACCTACCGGATTTCCACCGCCACCTCCTCCGGGCTCTTCCTCTTTTTCTATAGGAGGAGCGGATGCGAGTAGAAGAAAAACCAGTAGTAAAATAAGCAAGTGAGTACCACCGCTTGCTGCTGCACCAATAATTTTATTTTTCTTTTCTTCGGTCATTAGTTTGCTTTTTCAGTTGCAATGAAGGGAGTTC
>CAMDFE010000067.1 GCA_945897395.1 Chryseobacterium gleum
AAATTCGACTACGGTTTGAATGCGGGTATCTCTACTCCTGCTTCACGTCCGAACATGTTGAACACGGACCAATATTTACGTATTCGTCAAGAGGCTTGGGAAAACGACGGTGGAACTGGTTATGTCTGGTTACCGAATATGACTTCAGCTACAGATGATGCTGCAACGCGAAAAGCGGCTTATTTAAAAGCTGGGCAAACCGATACGGATTGGGTTGACCAAACAGTTGGTCGCGGAAATAAATATGGCACAAACTTCTCTGCACGTTATGGCGGTAAGAAGCATAGCGTATACTTCTCTGTTGGTTATGATGACAATCAAAGTTTCTTATTGGGAAACAGTTACAAGCGTATCTCTGCTCGTGTGAATCCTGAATTCCGTTTAGGAGACAAATTGAGATTAAACTTATCGCTTTCAGGAACTCGCGGTTTAAACAAACGTGTTGATGCTGCGTGGTCTGGTGGATTAGGTGACGCCATGTCAAATGCGCTTCCATACTATCCTGTTTATCACACAGACACGACATTCAACGCAGCGGGTGACGTGGTTAACAAGCCAGGAGATTATTTCTATTGGAGAGATGAATTCGGAAACGTAAAGAATCCGGTTGCCTACAGAGAGCAATTGCGTTGGACAACTGTTGAAGATCGTGTGATCAATACCGGTCGTTTAATTTATATGCCGAAGAAGAACTTATTCATCATTGCTACAGGCGGTATGGATTGGATGCATATTGGCGAGAATAGACTTACACCGTCGACATTCGATTTATCTAACGGACAAGGCAGTTACAGCAACGATCAGCGTTTGGTTCGTAACTACAGTTATAACATTACAGCTGAATACAGCAAAGAACTTATTCCAGATTTGAATGCCTCATTGCTTATTGGACATGAATTGCAGCATTCGAAAACAAATTACATTAACGATTATATCCCGAATTTGGATGGAACAGTCGCTGAATTTTCAGACGTTCAGAACAATCCAGATACTAGAGTTCGCACCGTTGGAAATCCTAATCAGTTTAGCTTCTTAGGTTTCTTCGCGAAGTATAACATGAACTACAAATCGAAGTACTTCTTCGAAGCAAGTGTTCGTCGCGATGGAAGTTCTCGCTTTGGAGTGAATAACAAATTCGGAAATTTCCCTTCAGTCTCTTTGGGTTGGATTATTTCTGAAGAAGGATTTTTGAAAAACAACAAGACCATTAACTACATGAAGCTACGCGCGAGTTATGGTCTAACTGGAAACTCAGATATTCCGGCAAACGCACAATACGCTTTGTATAGCGCAGCAAACAACGGAACATACTACAATCAAAACCCAATTCTTTATCCTACCCAAGCAGGAAATGCGAATTTGAAATGGGAAACCACAAACAATTTCTCTGTTGCTTTAGAGACAGGCTTTTGGCAAGATCGTTTAACTGTTATTTTGGAAGGATATAGAAAATACAGTCGCGATGTATTGATGAATGTTAGTCTTCCTGCAAGTACTGGATTCACGAACTTCTGGGACAACGTTGCAGAGGTTATGAATCAAGGAATTGAATTAACCACAGTGGTGAATTGGACGAAGAACTCGAAATTTACTGCTCGCACAAGCGCAAACTTCTCATACAACTACAACGAGCTTGTTAGCATTGGCGACTACACTCCTGATGCTGTATCTGGTGGAACAAACGATTCTCGTGTTTTGGTTGGAAAGCCCATCGGCTCATTCTATTTGGTCTCATTCAGTCATATAGACACCCAATCTGGATTGCCCGTTTACATTACGCCTGACGGAAATTACACCACAGATTACGACAATAGCATTCGTAACTATGTTGGAAATGGATTGCCTAAAATGATGGGTGGATTAACCCAAACATTCGGTTGGAAGAACTTCAGTTTATCTGCATTGTTCACCTACAGTTTAGGTGCCCGTATTTTCGACTCAAGTGCGAAGCGTCAATTGGGTGTTGTTTCCAGTTGGAACATGCGTGAAGAGATCTTAGATCGTTGGACTGCACCTGGTGATGAGTCGACCTTCGGAAGATTAACATTGGATGAAACGACTTATGGATTGCCAGATGGTTTTCCATGGTGGAATACTTCCTTGTTCATGTACAAAGCAAACTACATGCGTTTGAGAAACCTTTCATTGGATTACACCTTCCCGAATGAAGTGACGAAGAGAATGAAAATGACTGGATTGAACATTGGCGTAAGCGTTACCAACTTGTTTACCATTACGAACTTCCCAGGATTGGATCCTGAAGTGGTTCGTGACTTTGAAAACGCGCAAGACAGAAACTTAAGTCCTAACGTGACTTACTTAACGCCAATGCAAGAGCGTAGTTTCAACATTCGCTTAAACGCTAACTTCTAATTCGAACGAACATGAAAAAGATATCATACTTCATTTTAGCTATTGGATTAGCTCTAGGAATTGCCTCTTGTGAGAAAATGTTAGAGTATCCTCCAGAGGGAGCCATTCTAGCAGAAGATGCATTGAAGACACCAGACGATGCTCAACGTTTATTGAACAGTTGTTACGATGTTATTGGAAATTTGTTTGATGGAAAGTATCAAAACATTTGCGAGCTAATGTCAGACAACATGGCTGAACCAAACGGTTTAGATTTTAACGCTGTTTACAATCGCGAAACGAACTTCTTCACTCCTACTACCAATGGTACCTACGGCGATTTCTATTATGCCATTTACCGTTGCAATTCATTGATGAAAAACTTCGATCTAATTGAAGGTTTATCAGAAAACGAGCGCATACGCATGGAAGCTGAAGCAAAATTCATTCGTGCATTTTGCCACTTCAATGTTGTGAAGGTTTGGGCACAGCCTTATGGTTCTTCCCCATCCAATTCTCACTTGGGAATTATTTTAAGAAGAGAAGCTAGTAATGAACCATTGGAGAGAAGCACTGTAGAAGAATCTTACGCATTTATTATTGAGGACTTAATGTATGCCTACAATTATCTTCCCGACGACAATGGCAATTACGCAACGAAAGATGCCGCCGCCGGTTTACTTGGAATGGTTTACTTTCAAATGAATAATTATTCTAAAGCAGTCGAATATGTAAATTACGCCATTGGTGCACCTGGCTTTCCTCCTTTGTATCAAATGAGTGACACTCTTGATCGTTTTCCTGAGAATCCTGGTGAAAACCCTGAAATTATTTTCGGAGTTGTAAGTTCTAATCCTGGTGCAAATAATATTGATCAACGCACCGATAACTTCATTGGAAACTACAATGCAGGAGGTGTTCTTCCTCCAAACTTGATGTTCTCAAATGAATTGTATCAGTTCACAAATTTGAACAGTGCTGATGACCGCTTGGGTTGGATGCAATCAAGCGGTGGAAAATACAAGAACCGTCGTTTTGAAGACAAATTATTCTTCAATATTCCAATTATTTATTTAACTGAATTGAGATTAATTCGCGCTGAATGTTTAGCTGAAATGGGCGAAAACTTAACTGCTGCCATAGAAGACATCAACGCTATTCGTGGTCGTGCTTTTGGAGCTGGATTGAACGATTTATCTGCAAGTTCAACGGCTTCACAAGTTATTGAAGCTGCTCGAAGAGAGTATCGCATTGAGACCATGGGTGAAGGAAAGTGGATTAACCAATTGAAAAGAATAGGTGCGAAGGGTGAGAATATTGTTGTTCGAAATGCCCCATGGAACTGTCCGGGTATGGCACTTCAATTCCCGAACAGCGAATTCACCTCGGCATTATTTGTGGGGAATCCGGAAGGAGGTTGTAACTAAAGGGGCGAAAAATTTTTAGCCCGTATTGAATAGAAATAAATATTAAAGAGAATTTAAAATTAAATTTATATCAAATGAAATCAGTAAAACTATTTTTCATGATAGCCTTAACTGTTGGAATGTTCGCTGGATGTAAGCCAGAGATCACCGGCGAATTAGGTGAGACTTCGGATAAGTTGCAAGGAATGGGTGGCACTTGGGAGCTGACCAATTTCATTCAGCAAGATCCAAACAATCCTGTTTTAGAAGAACGTGACTTAAGCGAGTTTTATATTGTCTCTGGGGTTGAACCCATGCGTATTACGCTCGATGTTCCAACGCAAACTTATACAGTAACAATTACTGAAGGAAAAAACTTCTTCGGTACAAATGGAACTTGGTCATTGGACGACAACCTTGCGCCGTCTTCAATAACACTTATGAATTCAAACGATACGCTTGAACTATTCTTAGGAAATATGGTTCTTCCAACTAGCAATAATATGGGGATACAGTATCACAGAGAGTGTTCAGACGGATTCAAGAATGTGATTTACAAGTTTAACTTCCAACGCATCTAATCATGAAAAAGATATTATATACGTTAGCCTTATTGGCAGTAGCTGTTTCTGGATTCGCACAAGCAGCATTTGTATTTCCTTCACCTACCAATGCGAATGCAACAATGGATTTGTACATTGATGTGGCTCAAACAACAGGTGGTTTGAAGACGTTGTTGGGAAACCATCCTGAAGTTGCTGACTCTGTTTACATGTGGACATGGCAGCCTGCAGGTCCTTCATGCGGTAATGGCGAATGGGGTACTTCCAACAACTGTATGCTCTTAACACGCGTGAGCGGATTGTTGTATAAAATGACTATGGTTCCAACAACTTACTATGCTTGCACTCCACTTGCGTTGTATCAAAATGGAATTTCTTGTCTTGCTAAATTGAAAGATGGAAATGCCTTCGGATCGGAAGGTGTCGGTGAAGCGAAGACTGAAGATTTGCATGTTGACATTGTTCCTGCTCTTTGTGCTGATCGTATTTGTTTCTTCCCCGAAGCTGCGAAGCA
Source organism: Chryseobacterium gleum (assembly GCA_945897395.1). GTDB lineage: Bacteria > Bacteroidota > Bacteroidia > Flavobacteriales_D > Sanyastnellaceae > CAIZGX01. Next base: position 4,836 of record CAMDFE010000067.1, read on the forward strand.
AGATGACTATTTCAGCATTACTTATGACAACACACAAGAGGCAGATGCCAATCTTCAAAACTTGGGAGCAGACGAGGGTTATATTTTCCTTCGTGCATTCACTGGGAACTTCACATTCTTCGATGTCGCCCCTCTTGCTAGCGCAGCTTCTACAGCTTCTTTGAAGTTAACTGAAGTGGCTCCAGGGAAATTCAGAAAGACATTCATCCCTGAAGACTTCTTGCCTATTCCTGAGGGATCTACAATTACTAAAATTGGATTTGTTATTGTGAAGCCCGGTTATACGCCGAACCCTCCACCCTACCAATATTACTATCCACTTAATTGTGAGTAATCAAAATCTTAAATAATGAAAAAGAGGTGAAAGAGATTTCACCTCTTTTTTTTGATTACATTCGAACTATGAAAAATATTTTAAACGAGCGAGTATTTGCATCCCTTGCTATAGGAATTTGCGTAATTCTTTCTGCTTATGTTTTTATGAAAGGTTACGGCGACCGCAATGGACAAGAGAATGTCATTCATGTAACTGGAATGGGGAGTCGCAATTTCGATTCTGATTTAATTGTTTGGCGTGGATCTTTTTCCAAAACAAGTAATGACCTTGCTGCTGCATCAGCAGCTTTGGAATCCGATCGCAACACCATTAAAAATTACTTAATGGGAAAGGGAATTCAGGAGAATGAAATTGTTTTCTCTGCAATGGAAATAAATAAGAACTACGACGATGTTCGAAATTCAGACGGTGACATTGTTGGATCTGTTCTAACGGGATATAGTCTTTCTCAAATGGTAGCTATTGAATCTTCAGAAGTTTCTAAAGTTGAACAAATCTCTCGTGAAGTAACAGAACTCATAGCCTCTGGTGTTGAATTTTATTCTGAAAGTCCAGAGTTCTATTATACCAAATTGGCTGAATTGAAAATCGAAATGGTTTCAGAAGCAACAGCAGATGCGCGTCTTCGCGCAGAGAAAATTGCTCAATCATCTGGTGGCGATCTTGGTAATTTGCAAAGCGCTGAAATGGGTATATTTCAAATCGTTGGACAGAACAGCGATGAAGATTACTCTTGGGGTGGAGCGTTCAATACTTCTTCTAGAAGAAAGACGGCGTCGATTACCATGCAATTGAATTTTCAGATAGATTAACATTGAAATGTTTATCTAATTCAGAAAAGTTTTTAAGAAATATATCTTTCGGCGTATTTTCGCCGCCTAACTAAACCCTCATTACATTGAATACACTTGCATTTACCGCAATTTGTCTTTACGGTTTCTTTTTATTATTCATATTCTTCTACTCTTTGGTTCAATTGAATTTAGCTATTCAATTCGTGAAAAAGAATAAGCGTAAACGGGAAATGCCTGTTATTGCTGAAGAAGATTTGCCTTATGTCACTGTTCAGCTTCCCGTATTTAACGAGATGTACGTTATTGAGCGATTAATCAATGCTGTCTGTGAATTCGATTATCCGAGGAACAGACTGGAGATACAAGTTTTAGATGACGGTAATGATGAATCTGTTGAGATTGCTGCCAAGTTAATTGCTGAGAAGCAAAAACTAGGAATTGACATTCAACATATTCGAAGAACAGATCGTCAAGGTTTTAAAGCCGGTGCATTGTCTTATGGTTTAGATATTTCTAAAGGAGAATTCACTGCAATCTTCGACGCTGACTTTGTTCCAAGAAAAGACTTTTTGCGTCAGACTATACCATACTTCTATGCAGGAGATAAGATTGCAGTTGTTCAAACGCGCTGGGAACATTTGAATGAAGACTATTCTGTTCTTACCCGTCTTCAGGCATTCGGATTGGACGCGCACTTTACAGTTGAACAAATTGGACGTAATTATTCAAGCCACTTCATTAATTTCAACGGTACGGCTGGGGTCTGGAGAAAAGCGGCTATTTACGATGCGGGTGGATGGGAAAGTGATACGATTACTGAAGATTTAGATTTAAGTTACAGAGCACAATTGTGTGGTTGGAATTTCATTTATCTTCCTGCTATTGGTTCTCCTTCTGAGCTTCCTGCTGAAATGAATGCGTTAAAGGCACAACAATTCCGTTGGACGAAAGGTGCTGCTGAATGCACACGTAAGAATTTAGGGAAGGTTTTACGCGCAAAGGACATGGGCTTTGCTCATAAGGTGCATGCAAGTTTCCACTTGATGAACTCAGTTGTTTTCTTGAGCATTTTAGGAACTTCTATATTGAGTATGCCTATGCTCTTTATTAAGCACTATTTCGATGGTAAGATGCATTATGACCTCTATCAGTTCAATGATTATAGTGTCTACTTTGCAGTTGCATCGGCATTTTTGGTGAGTTTCTTCATTTTAGGATTCTTCTATTGGGTATCTCGTCCGCCCATGCCGTTCTTCCAAAAATTCGGTCGTTTTGTTATTGACGTCCCCTTGTTCTTAGCTGTATCCATGGGACTTTCATTACACAACGCGGTGGCAGTAATTGAAGGATTAACGGGTAAGAAATCGGCTTTTGTTCGTACACCAAAATTTGCGATTAGCACAGGTAAAAAAGGAACATGGACCGACAAGAAGTATCGCGCTCCGAAAATTTCACCATTGACAATTCTTGAATTCATATTGTTGTTGTATTTCG